>SLIE01000170.1 GCA_007135795.1 Desulfobacterales bacterium | reverse complement strand
GAAAGGCCCGATTTTCAACAGATTCGGATTACACATTTTACAAGTGCATATGATTGCCTGAACAAGAATCAAGATTTTCTTCAAATAAGAAAAGCGACCTTGTAAACCACCGAAGCACCTCAAGAGAACCGAGTATACGGAACGCGTTTTTCTTTGCATCTCTTTCCATATGTTCGGGGGTTCGTCTTTATATTTTGAACCTGACACGGATATTTAGGGAAACGTTTCGTCTGGACGTCATCGACGTATATTACATACCCTGCCACTATTGACAGGAATTATTTGAACAACCGGGGAGAACATGATAGCCGTAATTGATTTCGGATCACAGTACAACCAACTTATTGCCAGGCGTGTAAGGGATTTCAACGTATATTGCCAGATCGTTGCCCCTGAAATTGACATTGACAAGCTCCGGCAGTTAAACCCTGAAGGTATTATTCTTTCCGGGGGTCCTGCCAGTATATACGAAAAAAACAGTCCCAAAGTGTCTGAAAAAATATTTGAACTGGGCATCCCGGTGCTGGGCATTTGCTATGGGATGCAGTTCATGATGCATGCATTGGGCGGCGAAGTCAAAAAAGCCGAAAAACGGGAATACGGATTCGCGGAACTTGATATCGATAATCCGGGTCCCATCCTTGAAAAACTTCCGCCCCAAACATCCTGCTGGATGAGCCACGGGGATTCCATCATATCCTTGCCCAAAGGATTTGAACCCGGCGCATCCACCCAGAACACACGATTTGCTGCAGCATTTGACAGGGATAGACGTTTTTTCGGATTGCAGTTTCATCCGGAGGTGGAACATACACCAATGGGGAATCAGATATTAAAGAATTTTATATTCGATATTTGTGACTGCAAGGCTGACTGGACAATGACAACCTTCGCCAAAGATGCCATAGACGAAATAAGAAATGCAGTCGGCGACAAACACGTCATTCTGGGTTTGAGTGGTGGCGTTGATTCTTCAGTGACGGCACTTCTGATCCACAAGGCGATTGGAACCCAGCTGACCTGTATATTCGTGGATAACGGCCTTATGCGGATGAACGAAGGGAAAAGGCTGAAAAAGCTTTTTGCCGAGCATTTAAAGTTGAACATCAGGTACATCAACGCGTCTTCTGCGTTTCTCTCGAAATTGAAAGGGGTGACAAACCCGGAAAGAAAACGTAAAATCATCGGACGCGTTTTCATGGATGTGTTCGAGGCCGAGGCAAAAAAAATCAAGGACGTCGAATTTCTTGCCCAAGGCACTCTATATCCGGATATTATCGAGTCTCAAAGTGCTTTTGGCGGCCCCACATCGATCATCAAGTCCCATCACAATGTTGGTGGGCTTCCCAAAAAAATGAAGCTGAAACTGATCGAACCGCTTAAGTTCTTGTTTAAGGACGAGGTTCGTATACTGGGAAAAACTATCGGACTACCGGAAGAACTGGTCTGGCGGCAACCTTTCCCAGGCCCCGGGCTGGGGATACGGGTTATTGGAGAAATTACCAAAAATCGATTATCCGTACTTCGCAAAGTAGACGCCATCATCACCGAGGAGATTCGGGCTGCCGATTATTATCGGAAACTCTGGCAATCTTTCCCGGTCTTGCTTCCAATCCGAAGCGTCGGTGTGATGGGTGACAAACGAACTTATGAAAATATCGTGGCTCTCCGAGCGGTAACAAGCAACGACGCGATGACCGCAGACTGGGCACGGTTGCCCCATGATCTGCTCGCCCGAATTTCCACCCGGGTTATCAACGAGGTCAAAGGGGTCAATCGCGTGGTCTACGATATCAGTTCAAAACCGCCTGGCACCATTGAATGGGAATAATTTACAATGTCTGACGACAATAACAAGAAAAGTTTTAAAATATTCGGGGATGACAATGCCTCTGAAAACCCGGAAGAGGCTGAGATTCTACTGGATGATGAGATGGTTATCTCCAGGGGGGCACCATCAAAAAAACAAAAAATCCCAAAAGAAAAAACGACCGGCGGCTACCGGGGACCCCGTCCCTTCCTCATGGTGTTCCTTGTTTTCTGCATTCTCGGCGGGGCGATATATGTTGTTTATGATCATCTAAATGCGCGCCTTAATCATGTCGAAGCCTCCGGAGCCCATGAGGTCGCAGATTTATCAAAGGAACTCGATCAGCGCATGGGCGTATTTTCAGCACAGTTTGCCAACCAGCATGCGGAAATGAATCTTCAAATTGAAAATCTTCAGAAACTCCTCAAAGAAAGCGTTGCATCCATAAAAAGTATGAATACAGAAATCAACGCGAACAAAAAGGCCATTTCAGATGGGATGTCAGGTCTTGAATCACGCTTTAACAAGGTCGATGGTCAATTCGACACCTTTGAAACTGCAATAACAGGCAAAATCAATTCACTTGAAAGTAAAACCAGTGCATTTGAAAGCCGGTTGAACAAACTGGCCGAAACTGATCAAAATATTGCAGAAATAAACAGGGAATTCAAAGTCGTGCAAACCAACCTTGATACCATGGGCGCCAGAATTGGGGAAATATCAGAAAGACTTGATTCGCTGGCATCTGAAAAAGATACTCAGGATTTCACGAGGCATATGGAGGAAATGAGACAGGAATTTGACCAGCGATTTGAATCAATGCAAAATCGAATGAACAGTCAAACCGTTTCATTGGAAGATGAAATCTCCGCTCTGGAAGCAATAATGCAGTCGTTCAAGGAACTTACCCTGCAAAATAACCAGCGGGAGATCATTGAACAGGATTTGAGATAAAGGACAATTTCTCTTGGGCGGCACCGGATATTGCCCTGGCAACTGCACGAGAACGCTTATATCTCTATGGCTTGCTCCGATGCGCCCTGTGATAAACGGCAGGGCCACAGGCCGCTAATCTACGCTTCGCCAAGAG
>SLIE01000342.1 GCA_007135795.1 Desulfobacterales bacterium | reverse complement strand
GTCAGATCGATGCGCAACACTCTTTCAGTCGATTTTGGTGCACCAGTGATTTCAAAACCGAGTTTATTGCATAGCCCTATCATCTGATGGTTATCGGGCAGAACAAACCCGGTGACTCTTTTAAGCTGCCTCTTTTTGGCAATATTCAGACATTTTTTCAACAAAATCTTGCCGATTCCTTTGCCCTGCCAGGGATCGCCGACCATGATTGCGAATTCGCCTTCATTGCCATCCGGATCGGTTATTATACGACAAGCACCTATCATATTTTCCCGGCCGTTTTCTTCCTGGATGGCCACCAGGGCAATTTGCCGGTCATAATCCACCTGTGTATACCGGGCGAGCATCGATTTCGACAGATGCTTGATCGATGTGAAAAAGCGGTAATAAATACTTTCGCTGGATAAATTTTCAAACAATTGCTCGAACAAGGGCGCATCTTCAGGTTTAATGGGACGGATCAGGATCTGCTCTCCTTCCCTGGTTTTTTCCAGCGATTCATACTCCCTTGGGTACGGGCTGATTACCAGGTGGTGAGGCGATTCAATATCTGTTGATTTCACCAGAATACGCGCATCCGCCACATGGGGCTGTCCGTTTTTGATGATCACCGGATTCATATCAATTTCTTCAATCTGGGGAAAATCAATGACCAGTTGGGAAATCCTGATTATCATCTCCTCTATTGATTCCATATCTGCCGGAACAATGTTTCTGTACCCTTTCAACAGCTTGCCGATCCGGGTATCCTCGATGAGAAAGCGGGCCAGAAGCCGATTCAAAGGCGGTAGGGCAATGGCGCGGTCCTCTATGATTTCGGTCAATATCCCTCCCGTGCCGAACATGATCACCGGTCCGAAATTGGGATCTTTTTTTGCGCCGAGGAGAATTTCCAGATCCGGCCGGGAAATCATCGGCTCTACGGTCACACCGGAGAGTCGGGCGTCCGGTTGGTGCTGCCGTGCATTTTTCATTATCTGATCATAGGCTTCCCGTACAGCATCCTCATCACACAAGTCAAGCCGAACGCCGTTGGCATCGGATTTATGTGAAATATCTTCGGAGTGAATTTTCAACACCACTGGATATCCCAGGTTGGCGGCGATACGGACAGCTTCCCCGGAAGATGCCGCCATCCGTGTCGGCACCACCGGCAAGCCATAGGCCTCCAGTATTTGCTTGGATTCGATTTCAGTAAGAAATCGTCCTTTTTCATCTATGTTTTTGCAAAGCATCTGTCCGGCGTGATCCGGGTCGAACGTTAATTCATGGGACAACTTTGGAGGAATCTCTTGAAGAAGATTCAGATTTCGTTCATAGCTGAACATATACATGAAGGCCCGGATCGCCTGCTCCGGGGTATCATAGGTGGGAACCCCGGATTCATTGAGTATTCTATGGGCTTCAATAACATCGATACCCCCCGAAAAAGCCGTGAATACGGAAACCCGCTTTTTTTCAATAATACCCGCAATCTCCCTGGCCACATCTCCAGCCGCGGTCAAGGCCTGGGGATTGTATATGATCAGCATGCCGTCAATTTCTTCTGCATCCATACATATTTTAATTGCTTCGGTGTATCTCCGGGGCGAGGCATCCCCCAGGATATCGATCGGATTGTTGCGACTCCAGTGGGGGGGAAGCACATCGTTCAACTGCTTCATTGCCTGTTCGGAAAGCTTGGCTGGTTGGACTCCGTACTCGGAGAGTGCATCAGCGGCCATGACACCGCTGCCGCCGGCATTGGTAATAATGGCCAGCCGGTTTCCCTTGGGCCGGGGCTGTTTCGCCATGAGCTCAGCACATTCAAAAAGTTCGCCAATGGTGTTCACCCGGACGACACCGGCGCGTTGAAACGCTGTATCATATACCGCATCCTCGCCGGCCATTGAACCGGTGTGCGATGCCGCCGCCCTCGCCCCGGCGGTACTTTTGCCGGCCTTGAGCAAAACAATTGGTTTGACCCTGGATACGGCCCGTGCAGCGCTCATGAATTTGCGGGTCTGGGTAATGTTTTCCACGTACAGAAGAATGCTTTCCACATCCGGTTCATTTCCCAGATAATCGATCAGGTCACCGAAATCGACGTCGATCATCGATCCAATGCTTATAAAATAGCTGAATCCGATATTTTCCTGAAGTGATATGCCCAGTATGGCCGTGCAGATCGCTCCGCTCTGGGAGACAAAAGCCACCTTTCCCTTTAGTGGCATGTGACCGGCAAAAGAGGCGTTCAGATTGTTCTGGGTATAGATTATTCCGAGACAGTTTGGACCGATTATCCGCAGACCGCCTTTTCTGGCGATTTTCTCGATATTCGCTTCAATCTGCTTTCCTTCTTCCCCCATCTCTTTTCCGCCGGCCGATATGATTACAGCGGCCTTTACTTTCTTCTTGGTGCACTGCGCCACGATATCGGTAACAGTTCCGATAGGCGTTGCAATAACTGCAAGATCTATGGAATCGTCAATTTTGGTGATCCTTGAAAATGCCTTTCTGCCAAATATCTGTTTATACTTGGGATTGATTGGAAAAATTGCTTTTTCAAACTTGGCATTGATTAAATTTTCCATCACTGCCTTACCTATACTGCCCTGGCGCTCACTGGCCCCGAACACGGCAATCGATCCGGGTGAAAAGAAACTGTCAAGATTGTAAATGCTCATATTCCCCCCGGTGAACACCTCAAATCCTTAAAGTTGCTAAAAAAGACTCCTCTTTCGATTCTTTTCAAAGATTTCTTTTTCTCGCATTCTTCATTTAAAGCCCATGTGACAACCTCTATGATATGAGCATAATTCCTAAATAGTGCCTGAACGAAAACCGTCTTTTTCGCCAATCTCTGCGTCCGGCTCAAATTTTAATCCTCAAAATACGTCCAGTATTCCTGCGGTTAAAAT
>SLIE01000396.1 GCA_007135795.1 Desulfobacterales bacterium | reverse complement strand
TCAGGTTGATCATCTCTTCTTCGATCGAGACGCCCACGATCGATTCGCGCATGTTTTCGAGCTGGTTCATCGTGTCCGCGGCGCCATTGCGCGTCATGATGTTGCGCCGCGTCTCAGTGCCGACGACAGCTGCGATGCGGCTGTAATGCTCGATAAACGTTTCCCCATCGAACTTCTCATCCATGAGCCGGTGTATGGCAAGGGCGGTTTCATTGTCCCCCGGCGCCCCACCTGGCTGCCCCCCCGCAGCCAGGTGACCGGTGGCGATCTTCAGGCTCACAGCCCCCGTTTCTTCGATTTCGAAAAAATTACGGCCGCTCACCCCGTCCAAACCGTAACCTTCCGCATGAACCCTATTGACTTCCGTTATTATCTTATCCCGCAAGGCATCTGTCTCTGCCGCCATGGCGGGAATGAACTCATCCCGGACATCGAGCAACCCGCCGAACATCCCCCCAAAATTTCGTCTTTCGGCATCAAGGACCACATCACCACTTTTAATACTGAAATGCAGGACATCTCCATCATATCGAGACTTCAGTTCCACCGAACTGTTCCCCTGGACAAGGGGGAGTCCCCCGGGAAGCTGAAGCCCCACCTGGCCGCTCCCGGAATCATATTCATGCACCCCCAGGATGCCGGACAGTTCCTTGACCAGAAGATCTCTCCGGTCATGGTCCACATGGGCGACATACCCATTGGACTCCTTGACCTTGATATCCGCGTTCAGCTGGGCGATTTCCTTAAGTCTCAGATTGATTCCGTTTACTTCGGCTTCCAGGCTGTGGTTGATGTTCTGGGTGATTCTTACAAGCTCGGATTGCTTATGGTCAAATGCATCGAGCAGGTTCTCCCCCTGATAAAGGACCTGTTCGCGTTCCACCGAACCACTCGGGTTTTCGGCAAGATCGTGCCAAGCACCAAAAAAACTTTCAATCTCCTGGGCCAGGGAATCACTTTCAATCCCAAATACCCTCTCCACCTCCGAAAGCGGGCCGCTTTTGGCGCTTTCCCGTCCAAGCACATTGTTTTGATCCATCAACTGGCCCGATAAAAACTGATCATACGCCCTTGTCACTTCCTGGACACTGACGCCCTGACCGATATAAAGTCCCCGCTGCTGGATCGCAGCACCCGGCGACAAAATCGCGGTCTGCCGGGAATATCCCGGAGTATTGACGTTGGCAATGTTATTACCCGTAATCTCGACCATTTTCTGGTTGGCAAGAATACCCGTGAGCCCCGGATTCATGGCGCTGATCAGTGTCATTTCAGATTTTCCCCGAAATAATGGCCCCGGAACAGTGACCTTTTACCCTGTTCCCGTTTTCTTCGTAAGAAGCCGGGTAAACGGCATTCCCCATGAAATCGATCGAGTCCCGCACCCATTTCAATGCAGTCCAGAAAAAATACGCATTATGAAGATTTTCAGTGTAAATCGACTGAACCAGCTCATTTTGGCGTGGCGTCAGACTGTTTGCAGGATCCACCAGAGGAAGAACCTGCTCCAGGATCTGCTCCTTTTCATCCGTCAGTTCGATCATTTCATCGACTGAAAGCGCTTTGGCAGCCCGTCGTTCCGCCAGGATGACATCATGGAGCTTTTCCAGAAGTTCGCACAAGTGTTGTTCTTCCATGGTTATTTTCCTTCCACGATGTACTTGAGCAAACTTTCCGCTACCTTGTTGCGGTCCGGCTGATAGCTATCACCAGCGATCTGGTTTTTAATACCCTCGATCTTTGCCTGCCTTTCCGCGTCCACGGAAAGATCATTATTTACACTGCTGGTCCCTTGGAGCTGCATTTCCTTGAGTTGTTTTGAAAAATCCACCCTGTCCGCCTTTCCAGTGCCTTTTGATTTTTCGGCCGGTGAAGCAGGCTGCTTTCTCTGAACATTCTGAAGCTGCTTGATTCCAGGATCGGGATAAATTTTCATAAGATCAATCCTTATGTTGCATTGTCGTAAACGTCCGCTCAAAAATTTCTCTTTCACATGTCTTATCGGATGAAGAGAAAAAAATCTTTAGCGATCTTTATTCAGATCCCGGTTTTTTTTGAAAATCCTCGTAAAGTCGTTGTGCCAGGCCGAATCCTCCCTGCCGGGACATCTTCGATGCCACTTCCATGTCCATGATTTCCTCAAAAAAATCCATACTCATATCATGTTCGAGGTACCCGTCCGTGGGAATGGTTTTGCGCATCTGCTGAAACATCGAGTTAATGAGCAACGCCTCGAAATCCTGGCACAATCGCTTCAGGGCCGCATCTTGTCCCGCGGATTTCTCATCATTTTCCGCTGTTAATTGAAGCCGGGAGATCTGGGGGTCGAAGGCTAATTTCATACGGGTATCCTCTTGATTTAATAATAGTTGATGGCGTCGTTACAGCTGGAAGTTTAAAGGACAATTTCTCCCGGGCGGCACCGGATATTGCCCTGGCAACTGCACGAGAACGCTTATATCTCTATGGCTTGCTCCGATGCGCCCTGTGATAAACGACAGGGCCACAGGCCGCTTATCTGCGCTTCGCCAAGAGCTATAAGCAACCTCCTGCAATTGTTGCCACGGGCAATACCCGGCACCATCCGGTTGAAATTGATCATTTTTTTATGGTCAGAGGGTAACCGGTATTATCGGAATTGTCTTTGATGCTCTCGTAAAAAACCAAAGACTGAGCCCCGGTTATAGGTTATGTTTCGCCACTTTGGGCGCTCCATCGTTGCTATCAAAATTATTCTGACTTTATAAAAATGAACCTATTATACAGGGACGACCGGGGGGTGGAAAAAAGGTGCACGCCTGGCCATCTATACAATTAAGCGGCTTTTACGACATTAACGGGATTCTTAAAGTTACCTGGAGGTTTACATGAAGATAGAAGTCCGTGGTATCACGATCAAGTACGAATTGTCCGGTCCCGAATCAGC
>SLIE01000302.1 GCA_007135795.1 Desulfobacterales bacterium | reverse complement strand
GGCAAGGGATATAACGGATTAACACGAGGAGGGTGCCGAAAAAGCAAACCAAAAAAAGCCGGGCCCTGAAGAGAAAATGGTGAAACAGGAGAAAAATTGGTAGAAATAGTTAAACTTCCGGCGGCGGCACTCTCCAAGGCTATACGCAATAAGGCGATTTCCGCAACAGAAGCTGTGGATGCATATCTCAACCGCATAAAAGCGGTGAATCCTGAATTGAACGCAGTTGTGCAGCTATGCGAAAAAAGCGCTCATGATCAAGCTTCGAAAGCTGACAAGGCGCTCGCACACGGTGACATTACAGGCCTGTTGCATGGCGTGCCATTTACCATTAAAGATTCATTCGATACAGCGGGTCTGATTTCCACAGGAGGAACCAAGGGAAGATCGAACCATGTTCCTTCCAGGGACGCTACAATTGTCAGTCGCTTACGTGCATCCGGGGCTATACTCCTTGGCAAAACCAACACCTCGGAATTAACGCTCTCCTATGAAACCAAGAACTTAATATACGGCCAAACGAACAATCCTTACGATCTTTCGCGATCTCCTGGTGGAAGCAGTGGCGGCGCAGCCGCCATCGTCGCTGTTGGTGGATCTGCATTTGATATAGGGAGTGATTATGGAGGAAGCCTTCGGTTCCCGGCGCATTGTTGTGGTATCGCCACAATCAAACCCACCTCGGGACGTGTGCCCCGCACGGGACATATTCTCCCTTTCGGTGGTGTTCTGGACTCTTTTCAACAAATGGGCCCCCTGGCCAGATCCGTTGAAGACCTGTCCTTGATTCTGCCGATTATCGCCGGCCCTGACGATATCGATCCCGGTATACTGCCAATGGCATTATATGACCCAAACGCGGTGGATCTAACAGGTCTCAAGGTTGCTTTTCATTCAGACAACGGTATCATTTCTCCTTCACCGGAAACAGAGAAAGTGGTTCGCGAGACAGCAGAGTGCCTCGAGGATGGCGGCTTGATCGTAACTGAAATACGCCCGAATGGCATTGAGCAATCCTACAACCTGATGATCGAACTATTATCCGCGGACGGTGGTACATCGATCCGAAGATTGTTGCAGGATGCCGGCACAAAGGAACATACCCTTCCCTGGTTGGGACGCGCGGAACCTCTCGATGCCGCGCACTTCGATACTCTGATAATGAGATGGTACCGATTTCGCAGCATCATGCTGTCATTCTTCAAAGACTACGATATCATTCTCAGCCCTGTAAATGCCTTTCCGGCCATGCCACCCGGATCATTCGGTGCGGATTTGGAAGCGTTCAGCTATACCATGACGTATAACATAACAGGATGGCCCGCGGCTGTTTTACGTGGCGGCACATCTCCGGAGGGGCTCCCCATTGGAGTGCAAATTGTTGCCCATCCGGGTCGGGAAGATGTGGCATTGGCAGTGGCGGCATATATCGAAAAAGCGCTCGGTGAGTTTCAACCAGCGCCGATATAAGCTTCTGGACCCCCATAAAATTATAAGCTTCCGACATCCAACACATCCCGCGCCCCGAACAAGCTGCTCCCCCAACAACGTCTTTCCGCATACTCCGGGCACAAAAAGAATTATACCTTTATCCTTTAATGACGCGCATTCCGGCAGATATCCATACAAAAATCAGTGGCAATCAAATCCGTCGCGATTATGATTGTTATTATTACTGGCCGACATTGCCGGTAGCATCCGGCCTGCAACAAAATTTCATAAAAAAAAAGTGATATGGAGCAGTTATGGCAGAGACATTATCTCCAGTAGAAAGGCGCGGTATCTGCGGTATATGCAGTGCGGGTTGCTGGATTGTCGCGCAATATGATGAAAACAGCCGGATCGTGAAAATCCGGCCGGATGATGAGTCCGAGATGGGGATTTTGTGCAAACTGGGCGAACACACAACGGATATTCTTTATTCCGAGCACCGTCTTCGCTATCCCATGAAACGAACAGGTCCTAAGGGAACTTACGAATTCGAGCGAATTTCGTGGGACGAAGCCCTTGACACGATTGCAGACCATTTCAAAGCCATCAAGGGAGATCACGGCGCTGAAGCCACAGCCATTTACACCGGTGTGGGGGCATTTGAACTGGCACTCTGCGACATATTCCAGCCCAGGGATGTGATGGTCTCTTCTGCAAGCAGCGTCCTTTTCCCCTTCGGCTCCCCCAACACCATGGGTGTGGGCGCCTTATGCTATGTTTCATATGGAATGATCGCGCCCCATGTCACTTTCGGCAAAATATTGAACGACATGTTCAACGACATAGAAAATTCTGATTTGATCGTCGTCTGGGGGACCAACCCGGCAACGGACCTGCCGCCGATTGACATGCGCAGAATTCTTGACGCAGCTAAACGCGGCGCCGAAGTGGTGGTGATCGACCCCCGCCGGACAGAGACAGTCAAACTTACGAATGCCCGATGGATACCCATCCGTCCTGGAACAGACGGTGCCCTGGCGTTGGGGATGTGCAATGTTTTCATAGAAGAAGAACTCTACGATGAACCGTTTGTTCGTGACTGGACAACCGGATTTGACAATTTCGCGACCTATGTACAGCATTTCCGCCCGGAAGTCGTGGAAGATATCACAGGCGTTCCGGCAGAGACAGTCGTATCCCTGGCACGCCGACTTGCTTCTGCACGAGGAGCTTCCCAGCTCATGTACACCGGGATGGAATTTTCCAACTCCGGGGTACAGGGCATCCGGGCCACCTTGGTGCTCTGGGCCCTTGCAGGGCAGCTCGATGTACCAGGTGGGCGCTGTTTCATGATGCCGGGCAACCAATTCCCCATCAACCGGAACGGTCTGATCCAAAACCCGGACACCGGCATCCGCATCGGCAAAGACCGCTTTCCGGTCTATATCAAGTATCGCGACGAAGCCCATGCCATTGACCTCCCCCGGTCCGTGCTGGAAGAGAAACCATACAAGATCCGGGGGCTGATCATCCAGGGGGGATCGATTATCACAGCGTGGCCACAGCCGGAACTGTGGAAACAAACCTTGAATGCTCTGGATTTCCTGGTCTGTATAGACCGGCAGTTGACCGCGGATGCAGCTTATGCCGACATCGTCCTCCCTGCCACCACCCATTATGAAACCGAATCGTACATGGTTTACGGCTCGCTGTTCCGCCTCCGCGAACAAATGATCCAACCACTGGAAGAAGCCAGAAGCGATTATTCAATAATGACGGCACTCGCGGACCGGCTCGGCTATGGACATCTCTACCCCCGGACCGATCGTGAAAAGCTCGACTACGTGCTCCGGGGTTCGGGGTTTACCTATGATGCGGTAAAATCGGCCGGCGGTACGGTTTCCATTGACACGCAAATGATGCAGTACCGCAAATGGGAAAAAGGATTGTTGCGGGAGGACGGCCAACCTGGTTTTGATACCCCTTCCGGAAAATTCGAAATTGCGTCCGGCGTGCTGGAGGAATACGGTTATGACCCGCTGCCGGTTTACACACCGCCCGCCGAAGGACCGAGCACCCGGCCGGATCTGTCAGAGCACTATCCATTGGTCTTCAATTCTGGGGCACGCTCCCGGAACAGCTTCCACACCCAGCATCACGGGATAGAACCCTTAAACCGTAACCAGGTTGAACCAGCGGTTACGCTTAACAGCGAAGACGCCGCCGCCCGAGGAATCCAAAATGGAGACAAAGTGCGCATCACGACCCCCCGGGGATCAATCACCATGCGCGCTCAGGTCACAGATGACATCGTCCGCGGAAGCATCGATGCCAACCATGCCTGCGGCAGTCCGGTGGGGCCTGCGGCGTGGCGGGATACCAATGTCAATGATCTGACCGACCTGGACCAGTATGATCCAATCTCCGGCTTTCCAGTGTACAAGTGCCTCCTCTGCGAGGTGGAAAAATACGGTACGGAAAAACGCCTGGAAATCGGCAACGATGATCTTAAGGCGGACGCACTTCATTCCGGCAGGAAGAAACCAATGCCCGACCAACATCCGATTTATTTAGATCACAACGCCACAACCCCAATTGCCCCGGCTGTCAGAGAAATCATGACTGAAGCGATGAAAATCTACGGGAATCCGTCAAGCATCCACCCCAAGGGAATTGAAGCCGGGAAAATACTGGATGACGCCCGCAGGAAAACAGCCGGTGCACTCGGCTGCACCATGCGCCGTGTGATTTTTACAGGCGGTGGCACGGAAGCAGCCAACCTGGCGATTAAAGGCGCCGTAGCCTGCTGCGCAAACGGCCGCAACCAGATTATTACATCCGCCATCGAACATCCGGCGGTACTTCATACCTGCAGATGGCTCGAAGCCCGGGGTTACGAAGTGGTCTATCTGGCGGTCGATGAAACCGGCCGGGTACGGACAGAGGATCTGGCAGCAGTCATATCCGACCGAACCGCACTGGTATCGATCATGATGGCCAACAATGAAACCGGAACCATTCAACCCATCCCGGAGCTCAGCGCCATTGCAAGGGATAGCGGCGCCTTGTTTCACACGGACGCGGTTCAGGCCTTTGGTAAAATCCCCGTTCAGGCGGACGGAATCGATTTGATAAGTGTTTCCGCACACAAGGTATACGGGCCAAAAGGCGTGGGGTTGCTTTATGTTGCAAAAGGTGTGGACATGGAATCGATTATTCATGGGGGCGGACAGGAATTCGGCCTGCGCTCGGGGACGGAAAACCTGCCCGGGATTGCCGGCTTTGGTCGGGCCGCTGAAGCGATTCCGGAGCTCTTGTCCGATGCGGATCGCCTGCTTGGGCTGCGTGATCGCCTGGAGACCGGGATCCGTGATATTGTCAAGGGTTGCCGGGTAAACGGTCATCCCGAACATCGGCTGCCCAATACCCTTAACGTGACGCTACCGGGGTTCAGGGGGGAATCCGTAGTGCTGGAGATGGCTCGATACGGCATCTGCTTCTCATCGGGCTCTGCATGTCACTCGGGATCTTCCGAGCCCTCACATGCCCTTCTCGCCATGGGGATCGGAAAAACAGACGCCCACTGTGCCCTTCGATTCTCACTTGGACAGCACAACACGGGAGAGGATGTGGACCGGGTCCTGGAGCAGTTGGAAGAAACCCTGAGCCGATCGAGGAATATCGTGCACTTCACGCCCTGCAGATAAACCTGTGCCGGCAGATCCATGCACATGCTCGGCAACGACCGTGGCGAAGGATATAAGCAAAACGAGGAGTGATCCATGAAACAATCACAAGCCGTTTATGAAAATCTATACGATGAAGCCGAAACCATGCGGAACCAGTTTGCCGAAGATGTCTTGAACGGTCTGTCATTGCCGCGCAAAAGACTTCCCTGCAAATATATTTACGACAACGTCGGTACGGAATTGTTTTCACGCATCATGACCCTGCGTGAATATTACCCGGCCCGGTGCGAGGCCGAGATCCTGGAAACCTACGGGAAGTACCTTGCTGAAAAATTTAAGGAAGGCCCGGTAAACCTGATAGAACTCGGGGCCGGAGACGGCCGGAAAACAAGGATTCTTATCGAAGATCTGATCAATGCCGGGAGCACCTTCACCTACGTACCACTCGACATTTCCCAGGCAGCCGTGCACGAGTGTGCAAACCAACTGTGCTTGTCCTTTCCTGAATTGCAGGTCAAGGGAATGGTTTCGGATTATTTCGATGGGCTCAAATGGCTGTCACGGCAGGATCAGAGCAAAAACGTGGCTCTGTTTCTTGGATCGACCATTGGCAATTTTTCACCCCGGAACCGGCGCAAGTTTCTTAATAAATTACGCCGATCCCTCAATCCGGGAGACATGGTCCTGATAGGATTTGATCTTGTCAAGGATATCGATGTCATGGTCCGCGCATACAATGATTCCCAAGGCATTACCGCACAATTCAACAAGAACATCCTGGCTCGGATCAACCGTGAACTAGGGGGCACGTTCAAACTCGACGGCTTTCGCTACTTCAGTACCTGGGATGCGATTTCCGGCGGTATCCAGAGTTTTCTGGTCAGTAAAAAATCGCAAAAAGCCCACATTGAATCGCTGTCAAAAACATTTGAATTCGAATCCTGGGAAGCGATCCATACGGAATCGTCACATAAATTCACCCTCCCCCAGATTAGAAAAATGGCATCAGACAGCGGGTTTGAGATAGCCGGCCAATATCTCGATTCCAGGCATTATTTTGCCGACTGTCTATGGCAGGTAGTATGAGTCCTGTTTTTTATATAAACCGCGTCATCATAGTATCGATAAACTGATCGACATTTTCAGGGGTGATTCCGTAATTCCGGATAACTTTTTCTATTTCACCCCGGACCCCCGGATTTACCAAATCATCGATGCGCCTGAGATACCCTAGACGCCTGCCAACCTGGTAGAACATACGCTCCGAATCCGGCATATCTAAAAAAGCACGGATCACCCCCGTCATTTTTTCCTTGTCTTCCGGCAGTTTTCCCTCAACCTCTTCAAACAGATTCAATATATGATCACTTTTTATAGAACTGGTTATCCCCTCGAGATGTTCTAAAAAAAGAAGAATTTCTTCGGCTGCCTCATAATCGGTGATTTTTTCAAAACGGCCGGTACGGAAATCTTCAAACAGGGAAACACTGGAAGGGATGGCCAAGGTACGAAGTCTTATAAAATGCGGATTGATTTGATTCAAGGCATCAGCGGTTTCTGTTGCATGTTCCGTTGAAAAATCGCGCCCCCCGAGACCCGGCATCACATATTCCGATAACTGCATGCCGCACTGAACCACTTTCTTCCCGGCTTTTATGTGCTGCGCTTTGGTCGTTCCCTTGGCAACACGCTTCAACACTTCGTCGGAAGCGGACTCCATGCCGATATGAACCCGGTTCAACCCTGCATCCGCTATCTCTTTCAGTTCCTTATCGCTGATACGTGCGATGGTGTGCGACCTCGCATAAGAGGTAATGCGGGATATCCATGGGAAATGATGTTTCAGATGCCTTAAAATCGCCACCATATCGGCCGGCTTGATAATAAGGGAATTGGCGTCCTGAAGAAAAACCGATTCCATACCCGCGGCAAACCAATTCAGTGCAGCATGAAACGCCTGCCGTTCATTTTCCGGCACCCCTGCCATGTAAATATCGATATCCTCCCTGGATATGCGGCCGGATTCTCCCGCCATTTTGCGAAGTGCGGAAACATGGCGTGCCACGGTATCTATATCTCTTTTTACATGCTCAACCGAACGCAGGGAAAACCGTTGTCCCTTGTATACCGGACAAAATGAACACTTGTTCCATGGACAGTTTCTGCTCACCCGAATAAGCAGACTGTAAGCCTCACTGGGCGGCCGTATGGGCCCCTGCTCAAATCCCCGGTAGGTTTCTTTTTGACTTGATTCGACCATGAAGGTATACTCTCCTATTATGCATATGAGTTGTCGCCATATAATTTAAACCAATTGCGAACAATTGAATAAGGTATGCATCAACCACCAAATATAAATCATTTAATCCTGTGAGACCATGAAAAAATTATTGACCGTAATGTTGGTGTTCGCTTTAGGTATCTCATCCGTCGCCGCCGCACTTGTCTACGACTTGATAAAATATGCCGATACCCCCGTTTTCGAAAAAGAAGAACCCGTAATCGTAGAAATTACCCGTGGACAAAGCTTTGCTTCGGTAATCCGAACCCTCGAAGAAAAGGGTATAATCACCCATCCGCTCAAATTCAAAGTGATATCAAGATACACGGGACATGACAAAACGACCCGGTTTGGGGAATATCACATCGACCCGCAAATGACTCCCATGGAGATTCTAAACCGGTTTTCCAGCGGTCAGGTCGTACTGCACAAAGTAACCATCCCCGAAGGGTTCAGCATGGCAAATATTGCCGCCCGACTGGAATCAACAGGATTATGCGATCGTGAAAAATTCATGGCGCTGGCAACCGATCCCGAATTTGTTGAAAGCCTGGGTATTCCTGCGACAACCCTGGAGGGGTATCTTTTCCCGGATTCCTATTTTTTCGAGAAAAACCCATCAGAAAAAACGGTCATCCGGACAATGGTCGGTAAATTTAACCAGGCATTTGACCAAAAATGGCGGGAAAGAGCCGAAGAGATGGGTTTCACGGTTCATGAAATCGTCACCCTGGCATCCATTATTGAAAAAGAAACCGGGCATGAGGAGGAACGGGCCAAGGTGGCTTCGGTCTTTCACAACCGCTTGAAACGCAACATGCGCCTTGACAGCGACCCCACGGTTATCTACGGCATCGAGAACTTCGATGGCCGGATCAGGACCAAGCACCTGAGGGAAAGAACACCCTACAACACGTATACATTACGGGGACTGCCTCCTGGCCCCATTGCCAGCCCGGGCTTTGCATCACTGCATGCGGCACTGTATCCGATAGAAACCGATTACCTCTTTTTTGTGGCAAAATCGGACCGTGAGCACTATTTTTCAAAAAACTACGAGGAGCACAAAAGGGCCGTGCAGAAATATATATTGGGGAATAAATAGGGTTTGTGGCGAGAAGTTAAGGTTCAGGCATCTATATTTGTGCCCGGGATCACTTAGCAGGTTGGCATTAACGAAGCATTCGGGAATAGACATCGTCCGACAGTTTTCCCCGGGGACCGTCCGGATCGGCAAGATAATGATACCCGGTTGCCGCAATCATGGCCGCGTTGTCGCCGCACAGTTCAATCGCAGGTACATGAAGATTCAGATTGAGGGACCGGGCCGCTTCGGCGACAGTTGCGCGAAGCCGCTTATTGGCCGCCACGCCGCCGACAATGGCAATGTCTCGCACGCCGGTTGTTTCAGCTGCGTGTATCAACTTGTGAGTGAGTACGTCAACCGCTGCCGTTTCAAATCCCGCCGCAATATCAGCGATATGCTCCCGGTAATCCGCATGCGTTTCGATATAGCGCTTAACAGCGGTTTTAAGACCGCTGAAACTGAACGCAAAGCCGTCTTTATCCAGCCAGGCCCTTGGAAACTTGATCTTTTCAGGATTCCCCTGTTCCGCCAGCCTGGATATGACAACCCCGCCCGGGTAGTCCAGGTCCAGCATCTTTGCCACTTTGTCAAACGCCTCACCCGCAGCGTCGTCACGGGTCTGGCCCAGGCAGCGGGCACTGGTGTGGGACAAGACGTGGTAAATCGCGGTATGCCCACCGGAAACAAGGAGTGCGACGAACGGGAAAGACGGCTTTTTCTGGGAAAGAAACACCGAGTTGAGATGCCCTTCCAAATGATCGACCCCGATCCAGGGGACCCCCAACCCGTATGACAATGCTTTGGCAAAAGAAAACCCGACCAGCAGAGCTCCCACAAGCCCAGGACCGCGGGTGACCGCCACACCGTCTATCTCCTGCCTGGAAATGCCGGCTTCAGCAATTGCCTGGTCGACCACGATGCAGATATTTTCAATGTGTTTTCTGGAAGCAAGCTCAGGCACAACGCCGCCATAGGCTTTGTGCACTTCCACCTGGGAGGCGACAACGGATGACAAGATGGTGGAACCGTCTTCGATCACGGCAGCAGCGGTTTCATCACAGGAGGTTTCAATGCCTAAAATCTTCAATGGGCTCTCGCTATGCATCTTCCCATTGGAACCGGGTTTTATCCGTTTTTTTCCGCTTGACCACATTCCCTATGATAAAGGCTTTTTCGTCCATCCCGGCCAGCATTTGCACAATATCTTGTGCAAGGTTTTCAGGCACCACGGCAATCATCCCAAGGCCGTTGTTAAATGTCCGCATCATCTCGGAATCATCAATATTTCCGCCTTTCTGGAGAAACGGAAAAATCGGCGGAATCGTCCACGAGTTTTTATAAAGCATGATATTGGTCGTATCCGGAATAACCCGGACAAGGTTTTCGACAATCCCTCCCCCGGTTATGTGGGCAAGCGCATGAATGGGGAACGCCTTGATCAAACTCATAACCGCGTTCGTGTATATTCGGGTGGGAGTAAGAAGTTCTTCACCGATCGTTTTCCCAAATTCCGGCACGAAAGTATCCACTTCCATTTTAAGAATATCAAAGACGATCTTTCGAACCAGGGAGTAGCCGTTACTGTGAAGCCCGGAAGAAGCGATACCCACCAACTTGTTTCCCACCCGGATTTCAGAGCCGTCTATAATCTTCTCGTTGTCAACAATCCCCACGGCAAATCCGGCCAGGTCATATTCGCTTTCTCTATAAATATCAGGCATTTCGGCAGTTTCACCTGCAATAAGCGCACACTTGGCCTGAATGCAGCCTTCTGCAATTCCCTCTATGATTTTTTCGGCGACTTCGAGCCGAAGCGATCCCGTTGCCAGGTAATCAAGAAAGAATAGGGGCTTTGCTCCTTGGACAATAATATCGTTTACGCACATGGCGACAAGATCAATCCCGACCGTGTCATGCTTGTCCATCTTAAAAGCGATCTTGAGCTTGGTCCCAACGCCGTCAGTTGAACTGACAAGTACAGGCCTGGAATATTTTTCAGTATTTAACGAAAAAAGGCCTCCGAAACCGCCAATCTCCCCCATCACACCAACACGAGGCGTTTTCGACACAATCCGTTTAATGGATTGTACAAATTGATTCCCTTTGTCAATATCCACCCCTGCATCGGCGTACGTCAGTTTTTTGTTCGACTCGCTCATGTAATCCCCGATTGTACTAATAATTTAAAAAGGCTTCTAAACAAAACACCTATCATAGATTAATATATCTACTAGAAAAATAGGCATTGCTATCTCAAATACCAACAAAAGTCAAAACAATTTTTTTTGACAACACCTGCTATGTGTTGTATTCAAACACAACTACAATAATTATCATGTACAGCATGCAAAAGGCGGAAAAATGAATAATAAAACCTTTGCCAGACTGGACAGGCTGCCACCGTATGTATTTGCATCGGTGAACGAATTGAAAATGCAGCTTCGCCACGCTGGAGAAGATATAGTCGACCTTGGAATGGGCAACCCGGACCAGGGCACCCCGAAACATATTGTCAACAAGATGATAGAAGCGGCCAGAAAACCACAAAATCACAGATACAGCGCTTCCATGGGCATAAAAAAACTGCGCATGGCAATCGCGGACTGGTACAAGCGACGCTTTGACGTGGACCTCGACTATCAAACAGAGACCATTGTCACGATCGGGGCAAAGGAAGGGATTTCCCACCTGATGCTGGTAACGGTCGGCCCTGGCGATGTGGTGCTCACCCCGAGTCCGACTTACCCCATCCATCCGTTTTCCGCAATCATCTCCGGCGGGGACGTCCGTTACGTGCCGCTGGGACCGGATACCGATTTTTTCGAAAATCTCATGAACGCAACCAAACACACCTGGCCCAAGCCCAAGGCCATGATTTTATGTTTTCCGCACAACCCCACAACCGAAACCGTTGATCTGGCATTTTTCGAAAAAATCGTCGCTTTTG
>SLIE01000092.1 GCA_007135795.1 Desulfobacterales bacterium | reverse complement strand
TACGGTTGGCAAAATCGACTGGCACCTCGATAACCCGGAGCGTATCCATGGCCGTGGTAAAGCTGAGCCAGACACCGGTCATACAGATCAGGCATACCAGGCCTGCGGCGGTCAATTCCAGGGTTTCGCGCTTGACCCCCTTTACCGCCTTCTGGCCGATTCCCAGATGACGACGCAGATTATACCGCAATACCTGGCTATCATGAATATCAATGATTTCATGCCCTTTGGCCAGAATCATATTGCCGGTTTCCTCGGACACCACGATGACCATGGCATCCGAATTTTGGGCAAGCCCCAAGGCCGCCCGGTGCCGTGTGCCATATCGATTAGGAATGTCTTGTCGCTGAGAAAGCGGCAAAATGGCCCCCACACGGGTTACCCGCTTTCCTTCAATCACCACTGCCCCATCATGGATGGGATTGCCATTCCAAAAAACAGAAAGCAGCATTTCCTTAGATATCAACCCCTGCCATTCAACACCCCCCTGAACCAGATCATTTATGTCATCCTTCCCCGGCACGACAATTAAAGCACCGATACGGCGGCGAGACAATTCGATAACACTTTCGGTCAGAGTATCAACCGGCATCATTGTATTTTTTTTGGGAAAACCCCAGAGGATCGCCCGCAGGTTCTGTGCCTGAAGCACACTGCGGATTTCATTTCTGAAAACAATAATAATGATCAGGGCTGCGGCCGCCGTAATCCCCTGCATGACCCAGCTTGTCACGATAAGCCCCATCTGGGTGGCCACCCGCTGAAACAGCCACAGAAAGGCGATACCCGCTACCACGCGCATCACATGGGTGCCGCGAAAAAGGACATAGAGGCGAAAAAGGATGTAGGCATTGAGTAAAACATCAATGATATCCTGCCATCGAAGTACACTGGTAAAAGGTTCCAAAGGTATCATAGGCTGTTATTCGGTTACACTGAATCGTATGGTGGTTAAGACCTGATCATTGGAATCCACGATTTCGACACGCCAGGGGCCCTTGTCGAATTCGCGCAGTTGGATGCGACTGTAAGTTGACCATCGCGGTGCTTTCAAAGCGAGTTTTTGCTCCGTTACCAGTTTATCTTTTCGATACCACCGGTGCTCGATGAAAGTATCATTAGAGATGGCGTCAAAACGCGTGAAGCATGTAATGCTGCCATTTTCGATGGAAAAATTGATTCCCGGATTAAGGGGCTGAAAGTCCCGGATGGACTCGCAAACCACTGCCTGCTCTATGATTAGGCGGGTATTCTGGGCAAAACCATAAGAGAAAGAACCAATCACCACTAAAAGAACGAAAAAGATGCAAATGAGGCGGAAATAAACTTTACTTCCATGTTTAGGATATCTTTTCATGATAGTCTTATGGATTTGATTGCTGCTTTTTGCAAGTAAAAAACGTTGGAGCACCTCAGAAATATTGCCCGCTCGCCCCTGCCGGACCCTGCCCAAGACCATGCCGATCAATCATAAACAACTTAAATCAAATTAAAATTAGTGAACTATGATTTTTTGTGGCCGGTTATAATCAGGTCAGCTTTTTCAGAGTTCTCTAAAAGACATTGCAAATCAATGTTAGGCTAAATTTCGCTCATCACCAACCTCGCCAACCTATTGATTAGACCGGTTTGCAAAGTGCGCATGGACCCTGTCGGGCCCATCGCGGTGCTTGCCGGTGACGTCATCATTTATTTTGAGGTGGATTGGATGGTTTCCGGGTAATACCTGAACAGGTAGTCGTTTAGATGTTCCAGCGCCCGCTCGATGTTCTCCAGGCTGTTGCAATAAGAAAAACGCAGAAAACCATGTCCGCTCGGGCCAAAGTCACGCCCGGGCGCCACAGCCACGCCGGTCTTCTCCAGAATATCAAATGCCAGTTTATAGTCGTCCGGGTCCAGGTGGGCGCAACTGGTGAAAATGTAGAAGGCGCCTTTGGGCTCCACCGGAATTCTGAAACCCAGCTCCCTGAGCCCGTGAATGAGCCGCTTTCGTCGGGTGTCGTAAACGCTGCGCATACGCGCCACCTCAGGCCAGGCATGCCTGAGGGCAGCTACCCCGGCCCACTGGCTCACCGAAGGGGCGCATATGGCAAAATTCTGATGCATCTTCTGCAATGGGCGGATATAGTTGGGCGGAACGATCATATAGCCCAACCGCCAACCACACATGGCATAGCGTTTGGAAAAACCATCCAGCACAAACGCGTTGTCCGTGTATTCCAAAATGGAGTGTTCCCGCCCCTCGTAAACAAGGCCGTGGTAAATCTCGTCGCTGATCACACAAGGCCCCCCGGACTGGCCCGGGGCCATATCCGCGATGGCTGCCAGGGTTTCGGCAGAGATCACCTGGCCGGTGGGGTTGGAGGGGCTGTTAATAAAAATTCCCCTGGTACGAGGGCTCATGGCTGCTTCAATTTCGGCAGGACGGAACTGGAAACCCTCTTCGGCGCGCACCGGCACCCTGATCGGCACTCCGCCAACAAAGTTAATGAAATTATCATAACAGGCATAGTGGGGATCGGAGATAATGATCTCCTGTCCGCTTTCCAGAAGCGCTGAAAAAAGCAGGAGCATGGCCGTGCTGGTCCCCGCCGTAACCAGTACCCGGGCAGGGTCCACCACCACCCCGTAGCGCTCTTCATAATGATCGGCCACCGCTTCCCGAAGCTCCTTGATCCCAAGGGAGTGGGTATAGTGGGTATGGCCGTCGGCCATAGCCTTAATTGCCGCCTCGGTGATCACCTCCGGGGTGGCGAAGTCAGGTTCCCCGATCTCCAGATGAATAATTTCCCGCCCGGCCGCGGTCAGTTCCTGGGCCCGTTCCAGAACGTCCATTACGATAAACGACGATATCTCGTTGGCTCTGTTATTCACACTCATATTTTACTCCCACTGGAAACTTGACGACTTTGTAAATCGTCAGAAAAATC
>SLIE01000176.1 GCA_007135795.1 Desulfobacterales bacterium | reverse complement strand
CCCCGGATTCTCTCAGGTCCGAAAGTTGAGGTCGCTTGTCGCTTCTTTC
Source organism: Desulfobacterales bacterium (assembly GCA_007135795.1). Lineage (GTDB taxonomy): Bacteria > Desulfobacterota > Desulfobacteria > Desulfobacterales > Desulfosalsimonadaceae > B1SED10-16. Next base: position 2,883 of record SLIE01000176.1, on the reverse strand, counting down.
CTCTAGTCTGCGGTTTAACTGGGACAGGGCGATTACGGGAATGCTCAGTTCCTTTGCCAGGCTTTTCAATGTTCTGGACATTTCGGAAATTTCCAGATCCCGTCTTTCCTGTGCTCTTGCCGGACGCATAAGCTGGAGATAATCGATAATGATCATCCCTATGTTTTTTTCCCGTTTCAACCGGCGTGCTTTTGTCTTGATATCGAGGGTGGTCAGATTGGTCGAGTCGTCAATGAAAACAGGTGCGGCAGATAGTACCCCTGCCGCGTTTGTCAGGCTGATCCAGTCGTTTTCATTGAAGAAACAGTCCCGGACACGTCCGGAATCGATTCTTGCCTCTGAACAAAGCAACCTGAGAGACAATTGCTCTTTTGACATTTCCAGGGAAAATAACGCTACCGGAACGTCGCCTTCAACCGCGGCATGGCGTGCCAGGTTCAGGGCAAAAGCGGTTTTCCCCATGCCGGGGCGGGCGGCAAGGATGATCAAGTCTGATTTTTGAAAACCGGAGGTCAGTGCGTCGAGTTGTTTAAATCCGGAAGGGACGCCGCTCAATGTTGCCCTGTTTCCTTGTCGTTCTTCAAGGGCATCGATATTGGAATCGATAATTTTTCCCAGTGGGAAAATATTGTGTTTGACTTTCTGTTCCGCAATATCAAACAGCATGCTTTCCGCATAATCAAGCACTTCACCCACTTCGCCGCTTTCTTCGTAGCACCTGAGGACGATTTCGTTTGCCGTGATGATCATTCTTCGCAATGCTGCTTTTTCGTGAATGATCCGGGCGTATTGCTTTGCATTGGCAGGTACAGGGGCGGTATCGACGATTTTTGCCAAAGAAGCGGCACCACCGATCGATTCAAGTTGGTTGCTGACCTTCAGGCGTTCGGCAAGGGTGACCAGGTCTACCGGTTCGCCGTCGGAAAACAGATCCGTGATGGCTGCGAATATTTTCTGGTGTGCAGGCTTGTAAAAGTCATCGGAATTAACGGTTTCAAGAATATCCAGAAGGACATTGTTGTCGAGGAGGACTGCGCTTATAATGGATTCTTCCGCCTCGATACTCTGCGGCGGCAATTTTTGAAAGGATGGGTCAACTTTGGAGATGGCGCTGGAGCCTGTTTTTTTCATGAGTGTCTGTCACCACGTGTATGCGCATTATGATTTTTTCGAAAAGTGAATTTGACGATATCCGGATAAGATAAGGCGGAAACGGAAAATTTAACCGGAATTCCGAAATAAACGTATCTATCCCAAAACGACCTAAAATAACGTCATTTTGTTCAGCGAATCATTTGCAGCCAGACAACTGCATGCACCGCTGCCGGCAAAATAAGATAGCGGGTATCAGATACATCCGCCGGCAGCGATATGCGTTACGCCCCTTGTGGTTTTTCTGAAACGACTTCCACGGTTATTTCAGGCTCAACATCTTTATAAATCCGAATGGGCACTTTGTAGGAGCCGAGTTCCTTGATCGGTTCGGAAAGCAGTATCATTCTTTTTGGAATCTCAATTCCCTGCTGTGCCATTTTGTCTGCAATGTCCTTGGTGGTGACGGAACCGTAAAGCCGATCACCATCGGCAACTTTTGCGGGGACCTGACATACCAGGCCTTCAATTTTGGCGGCCATCTGCGATGCGGTTTCACGCTCTTTTGCCATTTGCAATTCTATTTTGAATCTTTCCTGTTCCATTTGCTTGCGGCTCCGGTCGTTTGCGTGAACGGCCTTGCCCTGCGGGATCAGAAAATTTCTGGCGTATCCATTTTTAACATCCACTTCGGAACCGATGATTCCGAGTGAATCAATGGTTTCCTTTAATATGACTCTCATCTTATCCTCCGGTATGAATTTTAGTAGCATTTATTCGTCTTAAATTGAGCCATGTATCAAAGAAGCCCAGCCCGATTATAAAAAGAAGCAGGAACTGTTGTATTAGCACAGCACCATAAATAATAATCCGGATTATTAAGGGGACTTCTTTTTTGTCGAAATAAAACGATATTATGGCAAAGCCCTGCAGAAGATAGACTGTCATCATCACTATCAGGGCATTAAGGGCCAAGATTCTCAGTACCTGAAACGGAAGCACCAGCAACAAGGCGCAACCGATAACTCCCCAGACCAGAACATCCGGCGCCTGCCAAAGATTCAGGCGCTTGAAAACCGGTGTTATGAAACCCGCTCTTTCAAGAATCACGGATCCCAATAAAAGATTGACCCATGCAGCGATGACAATGATTGCTGCCGTGATCCCAGGCAAGACGACCAGCAGGGCATAGTGAATCTTTTCAATTGATTCATCAAGAATCCGGATGCTTTCCTCGGATGCGTCAAACTGTTTATACAGCGCAGCCGTCATCTCCAGGTTCTTTTCAACATATCCCGATAAAAGACCGATTGTGCCGGTTCCGGCAAAGTTTCCGATCACCATGATTGACAAGATTCCGGCTGTCAGGATGATGACGGATGAATAAGCAATGGCCTTGTCGACGGATGTGTGGTTCTCAACAAATTTTCCAAGCAGAAAACCATGTCCCAGCATGCCGGCCATCAGCATTATGTCAGGGTTGACACCCCCTGCGAGGACGGACATGATCACCAGTGATAACGCAGTTACGATAAGCGTTGCCCGGGCACCAAACCTTACCCGGTAAATCAGTACAACAAGCGGAAGCAAAAAGAAAAATGCAAAACCAAATACCGGGACATAAGCGGCTATGGCGCAGAAAAGGGAAATGATGGCAGTTCCTGCGATCAAATTCCCGAATGTCGGGTCAAATGACGATCTGGCCAATGAATCTGTGCTCCTGCCAACCGGATTTATATGCGGGGGGCGGGTGTGATCGGGTATCGCTCAAGTCTTGAACAAAACCGCTTT
>SLIE01000222.1 GCA_007135795.1 Desulfobacterales bacterium | reverse complement strand
TCTTCGACGGATCTTGTGATGGGGCCGATGGAAGCCATGTTGCGGACGCTTCGACTGTCCTGGCTGAAGAGGCCCGGAAAGCTTCCATGACTCGACACGACATTCTCCGTGGGCTTGAAGCTGTATGTTCCGGTAAAATGTGCTGGAATTCTAAGTGATCCACCAATATCGCTGCCGATATCAATCGGCGACATACCGGAGGAAACAGCGGCAGCGCCCCCGCCGGTACTTCCGCCAGGCGTAAAATTCGTATTCCAGGGATTACTGGTTTTCCCGAAAATCGCATTATTGGTTTGCAGGTCCATGGAAACAAATGGCAGATTGGTTTTTCCAAGAATGATGGCACCGGCCTCCCTCATTCGAGCAACAACCGTTGCGTCAAAAAGCGTAATCTGTTCAGCCATGTCCGGATGGGCGTTGGTGGTCACCATGTTTTTGATTGCGAAATGATCTTTCACGGTAATCGGGACCCCGTGCAGAGGACCCCATACCTCGCCCCGTGCAAGCGCTTCATCCGCCTGGGCGGCACGGCGTAATGCGGCTTTGTCGTCAAGAAGGATGATGGCGTTGAGTTCGGGGTTATGGAGATAAATGTGGTTCAGGTGTATCTGCACCAGTTCCTGGGAGGTGATTTTCTGATCCCGTATGGCCGCCGCCATTTCAGTGGCAGATAGAAACACATAAGGACTGCCGCTTTCCTGAATGACACCCCTGGGCGCCTGGTAAGGTTTGGGTGGTGGCGTCGACTGGCATCCCGCAATAAATGCAAACGCAATGATTCCTGCGGAAAGAAAAAAGCGGATAAAAAACGCGATTTTGGTATTTTTAAAAGACTGTTTCATCTATCTTTCCCCGGATGAAAGTAATATTGTGCGATTGTTGCGATATGAACCTTGACGGCGTCGTAAAAAGTCCAATATCTGCGTCACGTGCATTCTCTCAGAATTTGCGGCTTACGCCTTGTAGACATACACGTACACTTAAGTGCTCTGCATCTTTCGAGATTACGCAAGCCTTGATCTTGGACTACGCCAAACTTTTGATGCTGCCTGAAATCTGAACATACCTGAATATGGCGAGAAAGCATAGTATGAGCTCGGTCTTAAATAAAAATTATAACTTTTTTTCACGGTACAATTCAACTAGGAAACAAAAAATATGCCTTGTCATTAATATTATGTCAGATGCGGCCCTGGTTGTATTCATGCTTGACTGTAAAAAATATTGCAGTTACAAGATTTAGGTTCAGGGAAGGTCACAGGCAAGGTCGATGGCGCAGAACTTGGGGTACGTATTGCTACCGTTTGTCTGTGTTTCAATTATGAAGGGAGGAGTGTTTGATGTCAATTAAAGAAATAAAGAGTGAAGATTTAAATCCTGAAGAATTTATCAATGAAAAGTGTCTTGCACTGGTTGAAGAAACCAAAGGGGGGATCGCTGTGAACGCCCTTTCTGGAGGGGTTGATTCCTCAGTGACAACGATGCTTGCACACCGCGCCATCGGAGAACGCCTGAAAACTTATTATATTGATAATGGTTTAATGAGAGCGGGTGAGTCTGATGCGGTAATGCATACAATGGTAAAACTCGGGGTGCCCGTGGAGCTTGTTGATGCCCGGGAGGAGTTTTTTACTGCGCTGAAAGGCGTCACCGATCCTGAGAAGAAACGCCAGGCCATTACGGATACGTTTTATAAAACCGTATTTGGCCGTCTTGTAAAGGAAAGCGGCGCCCGGTTTTTGCTTCAGGGAACCATTTTCACGGATGTCGAGGAAACCATGGCCGGCATCAAGCGCCAGCATAATATTTTGTCTCAACTTGGCATCGATACACAAGACGTATATGGTTACAAGGTGATCGAGCCCCTTATTGAATTGAGAAAAACAGGGGTGCGCATGGTCGGAAAGGCGCTTGGACTGCCGGAATCCGTTTACAATCGTCCGCCCTTTCCGGGTCCGGCCCTTGTAACAAGGGTTATTGGTGACGCCACCCCGGAAAAAATTGATCTGGTTCGCCGGGCCACCGCGATTGTCGAGGCGGAGCTGGCGGATGTAAATGCGTTTCAATATCTTGCGATACTTCATGAAGACAGGGTTACCGGTGTATACCAGGGCAGGCGCAGTTATGGCAATCAAATTGAGATCCGGTGCTGGGACAGCACGGATGCGGTTGTCGCAAAACCGACCTGGCTCTCTTTTGATTTGCTTGAAAAAATGGCTTCGAGAATTACCACTGAAATACCCGAAGTCGTTAGTGTCACTTACAATATCACCACCAAGCCCCCTTCAACCATAGAGGCGTTGTAGAAAGATCGCGACTTATTACCGCGACATCGCTTTTTGTAAATGTCATCATACCCATCACCTATTCCTATCGGAGGAGAAATGACTGTAAAAATAATGCCTTGTTTGGATATGCAAAATGGTCGGGTGGTCAAGGGCGTTCAGTTTGTCGATATCCGGGATGCCGGCGATCCCGTGGAATGCTGCCGGGCTTATTGCGACGCGGGGGCAGACGAACTGGCACTGCTTGATATCACGGCCACGGTCGAGGGGCGTGCCACAATGCTCGATGTTGTGAAAAAAGTGGCACAGGTCGCCACTGTCCCCTTTACCGTGGGCGGGGGGATCAATGACGTTGATGCCGCCAAGGCCGTTCTGGCGGCAGGGGCGGACAAGATTTCTACCAGCAGCGCCGCTTTTCGAACTCCTGCGGTAATCGATGAGATGATAAAAGCGCTTGGGGCGGATTGTGTCACCGTTGCCATTGATGCGGCACGCAATGAAGCGCTCCCTTCCGGTTACGAGGTCTACATCGATGGGGGGCGAACCCCTACGGGTGCTGATGCAATTGAGTGGGCGAAAACAATTGACGGGTTTGGAGTGAAAACCATTCTTCCCACAAGTAAAACCACCGATGGCGTAAAAACAGGGTA
>SLIE01000492.1 GCA_007135795.1 Desulfobacterales bacterium | reverse complement strand
GTGGTGATCGGATACGAGCGGCTTGATCCGGAAAAGGTCAAAGAAATATCCGGTATCGGGGAAGGGATAAATATTTTCTCGGTGAACCTGGCCGTTGCGCGGAAGCATCTATTAGCCGAGCCCTGGATCAGGGATGCCGGCATTCGTCGGGATTTCCCGTCGAAGATAGAAATACGAATTGATGAACATAAGGCACTTGCCGTAATCGATTTTGGTCGTCCCTTTTTGATCGATATTCATGGAAACACATTCAAGGCGTATGAGGATGAAGATACAAGCATGCCGGTGGTTTCCAGCATGCCGGTGGTTTCAGGAATAACGTACAGGGAATGGACGGCCGGGAATGATCGAAAAACAGCGTTTTTCCAGGCTGCCATGCAAATCCTGCACCTTGGAAATAAAGAAAACAGCGTCATGCCCAACAGTAATATCGAAAGGGTCATTGTGGATAAAGAGATCGGTCTGAGCCTGCAAATCAGGGACCCGGCGTTACGCGTCACGTTGGGATTCGGAGATTACGAAAAAAAGATCGAACGATTTGCACAAATTTTCGACCATCTGGCACGCACAGAGTTGAATCACGAATTTGTTCTGGTGGATATCCAAAATCCGGATCGTATCGTGGCCAGACCCGTTAGTGAGAACCAGGTTGTCGCGGGAAAAGGAGGTTCAAGTGAAGGGACATGAGGAGATCGTGGTCGGTCTGGACATCGGTACCACTAAAATTTGTACGGTTGTGGCCGAAGTCTCCGACAACAAGGTCAATATTATCGGGATTGGTAGTTTACCCTCGGTCGGGCTGCGCAAAGGTGTTGTGGTCAATATGGATGCAACGGTCGCATCTATCAAGAAGGCGGTTCAGGATGCTGAATTAATGGCAGGGTGCGAGATCTCATCGGTATACGCCGGAATTGCCGGTGGGCATATCACCGGGTTCAACAGTCACGGTGTTATTGCCATAAAAAGCAATGAAATAACCCAGGCGGATGTGGACCGGGTGATCGAGGCCGCCCGTGCTGTTGCCATTCCCATGGATCGGGAAGTTATTCATGTCCTGCCCCAGGAATTTATAATCGATGGGGAGTCCGGGATTCAAAACCCGGTGGGAATGGCAGGGGTTCGTCTGGAAGCAAGAATTCATATTGTTACCGGTGCGGTAACTTCTGCCCAGAATATCGTTAAATGTGCAAATCAGGCGGGACTGGATGTTTGTGATATTATTTTGGAACCGATTGCCTCCTGCGAGTCGGTCCTTACACCCGAGGAGCGGGAAGTCGGGACGGGGCTGATCGATATCGGCGGGGGGACTACCGACCTGGCGATTTTTTCCGGCAATACCATCAGGCATACCTTTGTTTTGTCTCTTGGCGGTAACAACATGACCAACGATGTTTCTGTGGGGCTGAGAATCCCCATGGCCGAGGCAGAGAAAATAAAGATCAATTACGGGACTTGCCTGGCGGACAACATAAGCAACAATGAGACCATCGATTTACCGGAAATCGGGGGACGTAAGGGACGGCAATTGCCCCGTCAGATACTTGCCGAAATTCTGGAGCCACGGGTTGAAGAAATCTTTTCCCTGGTGAATCGGGAAATTGTCAGGGCGGGGATGAAAGAGGAGATAGCCGCCGGTATCGTGCTCACCGGAGGGGCATCCCTGTTGGACGGTATCACCGAGATTGCGGAATCCGTGTTTGAAGTTCCCGTGCGGCTGGGTATGCCCCATGGTATCAGCGGACTTGTGGATGTGGTCACCAATCCCATGTATTCCACAGGTGTCGGGCTGGTGATTTACGGTGTAAAAGACGATGGCCGGAAAAAATTCCGGATCAGGGATGCCAATATTTTTTACCGGATTATCAATAGAATGAAGAAATGGTTCAAGGAAGTCATTTAAAAAGAATGATCAAATTTATAAAATATACAATGTATTAAGTACTATATACTATATATCGGTATCGGGCCGGATGCTATTCAATGCATAAAAAATGACAATACTAACAATAAGGCACGGGAGGCAGTAAAATGGATTTTACCTTTGTGGAGTCTGAAAGGTCAGCAAAGATCAAGGTTATTGGAATTGGCGGCGGCGGGGGAAATGCAGTTAATAACATGATCGACTCCGGCTTGCAGGGGGTTAAGTTCATCGTTGCAAACACGGATGCCCAGGCACTTGCCAATTCAAGGGCCAATACCAAAATACAGCTTGGGGAGAGGCTTACGGAGGGACTCGGAGCAGGTGCGGATCCCTGTACCGGAAGAGAAGCCGCATGCGAATCAGCGGATCTGATCCGGGAAGCCTTACGGGACAGTCACATGGTTTTCATTGCGGCGGGACTCGGTGGTGGAACCGGGACCGGCGCTGCCCCGGTTGTTGCAGAAATCGCCAAGGAACTTGGTGCCTTGACCGTCGCGGTAGTGACCCGGCCGTTTAAATTTGAAGCACGAAAGAGAAGCAAACAAGCCGATGATGGGATTGCACAGCTCAAGAAATTCGCGGATACCGTCATAACGATTCCCAATGACCGATTAAGAGGGCTTGCAAAGAAAAATGCATCGTTGATCGAAATGTTCAAGATGGCCGATGAGATACTTCATCACAGCGTCAAGGGGATTACGGATCTTATAATGAACCCGGGTCTGATCAATCTCGATTTTGCGGATGTCAAAACCATCATGTCCAAGTCGGGGATGGCCATTATGGGAATCGGGGTTGCCAGTGGTGATAACAGGGCGATCGAAGCCGCGGAAAAAGCAATATCCCACCCCCTTCTGGAAGATAATTCCATCAGCGGTGCAAAGGGTGTTCTCATGAACATTACATGCAGCACCGAGTTGACCATGGAAGAGGCGATCGAGGCCTCTGAACGGATATACAATGAAATCGGTGATGATGATGTCGAAATCATCTGGGGTACGGCAATGGATGATAG
>SLIE01000165.1 GCA_007135795.1 Desulfobacterales bacterium | reverse complement strand
GGGTATACAGGCGCACCCCTATGGCATCCCTGTAATTGGTCGATGCAAGCGAGACCCCGGCAAGAAATGCCCCGACTTCCTTACTGAAACCCAGCACTTCCCCGGACGCGCCAAGAAAAACCGCCCATGCGATGGCAAAAAGAACCAGCAATTCCTGGGATTGCGCAAGACGATCGGTCAGCCAGGGGATTACATACTTCGTTAGAAGTCCGATCACCCCTAAAAATCCGATCCCCTTGACGACAATGAGCATCGACGTGACGAAGACCGATTCCCCTTCGGCAATTTCCGCACCAAAGGTGGTCAGGGCCACCAGGGCGATAATTGCAGCGATATCCTGGACAATCAAAAACCCGATGGCGATTTGTCCGTGGAGCGAATCGATTTCATTCTTATCCGACAAAAGCTTGACAATAATGATCGTACTGGAAAAAGTCAGCGCCACGGCAACATACGCCGCGTGGATGAACGTCATGCCAAATAATATGGCAATCAGAAAGCCGATCGCCGAAGTAAAAAAGATCTGCCCCACGCCGGTTGCCAGGGCAACCGGACCGGTCGTCCGAATGAGATGCAGGTCGAGTTTTAACCCGACGATAAAAAGAAGCAGTGCAATACCGATTTCGGCCAGCAGTTCTATCTCTTCATAACTCGTGATAAGTCCCAGCACAAAAGGGCCTGCGATTATACCCGTGGCAAGAAACATGATGATCAACGGTTGCCGAAGTTTCTGGCCAATAAAAGCCAGCAGGGTTGCAAGTCCTAAAATCACGGCGATTTCTGCAAAGGTATCCCCAAAAAACATTCAATACTCCCGTTTCTCCGGCCAGTAGCCGTATCATGATAATGGCGCTCTTGCGATGGAAAACAACCGCGCAACCGCAAAAACAACCCGGTTAAAACAAATTAACGAAAGATCCGCCCATGACCCCTTGGGCGGGGAAGAATTCACCCCTGGGCCGGCTTTCCCCCCAGGAAGGCTTCATTGCGCACGATCCCGCGCAACAGCCGCCCCAGTATGTCGGAACCGGTGATAATGCGCTTGTCGGCCTCTCCCCAGTAAAGGATGATATCTTCGTCGATCACATCATCATCCGAACGTTTCGGGTGCACCTTCAAACGGGGAAGGACTTCACCGATACGCGCCAGGCCGTCTCTTACGATTATGGGTCGATGGCAATAAAAGTGGGGGTTGAAGGTTTGCGGACGAAAGATGGCCTCACGAATAAAACGATCCGAGTTAATGGTCATTTTCGGCTCTCCTTCAAAATTCGTGATGATAATCCATTTTTTATCCGGGAGATTTATCTGCCTTAAAAACGGGTCCTCACCGCTTCCGGTGATCTCCGGAAAGATCGGCATTCCTCCCAGGAAGCTGAGGGGAATGATGCTTTCCGGCGCGATCCGCTCTCCTTCCATGGATACCGGCAGATCGTCAATTGCCAGAAAATTAACCGCCCCAAGGCCTTCAACCCGATCAATATCGGTTTCGGCCGCTTTTGCATGAATGGATATGATATTTCTTAAATCTCTTTCGTTATAATATCGGATTGCTTCGAACCCCAGCCACTTGTCGAGAATCAATGCCGTTGGCTTGGCCACCGGAAACAGCAGAATCTGGTAGAACCGGATCACCGGCGTTAAAAAATACCCCACCCGGAGCGCATTTCTTGAAAAATACGCCTGGGGGACGATTTCCCCGATGATTGTAATAACGATGGTCGAGAAAAAAAACGCCATGACACCGGACAACACAGAGCCGGAAAGAAGGGCCAGAAGAACGTTGACGCCCACGTTCCCCCATAATATCGTCACCAGGAGAAAATTGGAATCATGCCGGAGTTTGAGAATCCGCAATGCATAGCGGTTACCCTTGGACGCTTCCAGTTCCAACCCGAGTTTGCTGATGGTAAAATATGCAAGATTCAATCCCGACAGCATCGCTGACTGGGTAATACATAAAGCAATCCCCATCCAAGTCAGGATTGTCATAAAATATCCCCGACCCCCTTTACGCTATTGATGCTTCTGTTTTCCATACATCATTATTTATAAATATTTCCTGATGTCAACCGTTTTAACATTTTGTGGTATCCGTCTTTATAACCCAGGTTAAACCCGACGGCTTGATGGCTGTCGATCAATCAAGCACAAGAATGATATCCGATATGAATCGTGCTGCGTCAGCCATCGAATAAACCCCGCATTGACCCGGCATGGAAATTCCTGTACATATTGCTTCCAGGGACTTTTGTCCCGGGATCTGAAGCGCACGGGCATTGCAGACCACCAATACATCTAATTCATAACGGATTTTCGAAACATGGACAGCAATATGCAAAACCAGACCTTTGCCATTACAATCGCAAAGGAACTCAATATCGGACAAAAACAGGTCCAGGCAGTTATGGAACTGCTGGAAGACGGCTCCACCATTCCATTTATCGCGAGATACCGGAAAGAGGCCACGGGAAGCCTCGATGAAGTTTCCGTCAGCGACATCCGAAACCGACTTCATCAAATAAAAGAGCTTACCGCACGACGGGAGACCATTCTGGTATCCCTTGAAAAAAACGGACATCTTACCCCTGAACTCGAGACAAAGATACACTCAGCGGAAACCATGGCGGCACTTGAAGACATCTACCTGCCATATAAACCCAAGCGCCGGACCAAAGGGACCATTGCACGGGAAAAAGGGCTGGAACCGCTTGCTACAGCTATCTTTGAACAGGCCGGTCTCAATCCGGAAACCACCGCCATGGCCTATATTAACCCGGAAATGAATATAACGACCGTTGCAGAAGCCCTTTCCGGCGCAAGAGATATCATGGCCGAAACCATTAATGAAGACCAGGACGCCCGCGCCCGCTTGAGAGAACTGTTTTTAAAAAAGGCCAGTATCAAAAGCCGGGTTATTTCCGGCATGGAAGAGAAGGGGGAG
>SLIE01000194.1 GCA_007135795.1 Desulfobacterales bacterium | reverse complement strand
TGCGCCATGATGGCAGCCAGTTCGTTTTCCGTGCTCATGGCCTCGATCAGGCCGCTGAAAATAAAAATGTTTCCTCCGGGACCGGCAAAGGCATTGAACGTATCTTCCTGGATAACGTGAAACCGGAATCCAAAAGGCTGCCGGGGAACATTGCGTGTCAGGTTTTCCCCAAGTTCGTTGATATACTGATTTACCACCGGGTCATCGATGACCGTGTAGTGTGCATAAACCGCTTTCAGGAACTCTTCGGCAAGTGCTTTTTCCTCCCGTGTGGTAAGCGCATCCAGAGGGGAAACAGCAATTGTGGATAAGAAGAGAAGTACCGTCAACAACGATGATATGGTTTTTTTAAAAAAGGACATGTTAACCGTCTCTTTTTCTGGTATAAGTAATTTTTATTCGTCTGGAATAAATTTGTAATAACGTAAATTTGTTTTTCAATCTCCGTCCGGTCATCTCCAGTCCTTATAGTAGCTGTCGATACCTGTGCATCCTTGTTTGCGCCCGGTATTGGTTCGCAGGACAACGCCTTTCCAAACAATAAAATCTATGATAGAGATACTTTCATTATGACACATATTATCTGCATTGCAAATCAAAAGGGGGGGGTCGGGAAAACAACGACGGCCATCAATCTGTCCGCGGCACTTTCAGCGGCGGGGAAAAAAATATTGATGGTCGACTGCGACTCTCAAGCCAATGCAACCACCGGAATGGGTATCGACAAGGGGAAGTTGGCGTTCACCCTGTATCATGGTTTGATTGGTGCTGCTGCGGTATCCGACATTATACTTAAAACGGATATCAAGCGGTTGTGGATGATTCCTTCCCGGGTGGAATTGATAGGCTTCGAGTTTGAGATGCTCGAGGAGGAAAATCGTGAGAAAATTCTCCGGGGATTGCTGCAGGATTGCAAGGCCCAGTTTGATTTCATCATTATTGACTGTCCGCCATCCCTGAGTCTTTTAACCATCAATGCGATGGCTGCGGCCGATAGTGTGCTCATCCCTCTGCAAAGTGAGTTTTATGCGTTGGAAGGGTTGGGGCAGCTTCTTCAGACAATCAAGCGGATCAATCGTCAGATCAACCCCGATCTGAAAATAGAAGGGATCCTCATGACCATGTTCGACCGGCGTACCAACCTGTCCGGTCAGGTCACGCAGGATGCTGAAAAATATTTTAAAGACCAGGTTTTTAAAACCCGTATCCCCAGATCCATTCGCCTGGCAGAAGCGCCGAGTTATGGAAAACCCATTTTATTGTATGATCCCACTTCCATCGGTGCCAAATGTTATTTGTCGCTTGCAAGGGAGATTCTTAAAGGGCATAAATCAGGATCACCCGACGTGGTTAAAACCCAAGTGGTTCGGTAGCCGATAGTTTATAAAATATAGCGAGGACGATAGATGAAATCGGATACAACCGGGAAGAAAAAAAAACAAACCGGTCTTGGTAAGGGCCTGGACGCCCTGTTTCCGGATATTGGTGTTGTAGAGGATGTTGGGTTGGGAAAGGATTATTTTGAATGCGGCATTGAAAAAATAAGACCCAATCCGTATCAGCCGCGACGTGAGTTTTCTTCCGAAGATATGACCGAACTTGCTGATTCAATTCGGACCCACGGTATTTTACAACCGCTTCTTGTACGGATGGCTGAAGATGAGTCTTATGAACTGATTGCTGGTGAGAGACGGCTGCGGGCATCTAAAATGGCGGGGTTGGAAAGTGTTCCGGTTGTTATTCGAAAAATTCAGGATAAGGAGATGCTGGAGTTTTCGATTATTGAAAATATTCAGCGGGAAAATCTTAACGCAATGGAAGAGGCGGAGGCGTACCAGCGACTGCTTGACGAGTTTGGTCTGACACAGGAAAATGTAGCGGAAAGAGTCGGCAAGAGTCGCTCTGCGGTGGCCAATTTTCTGCGGTTGAATCATCTTGAAGAAGAGGTTAAATCGGCATTGCGGTCGGAAGTTATTTCCATGGGGCATGCCCGGGCGTTACTGGGTGCCGATAACACGGCTGTACAGCGTAAAGCCTTGCAGATGATTACGGCTGGCCGATTATCGGTTCGTGAAACCGAAAAGCTGATCAAGCGTCTCAATGAGGAACGGGCAAAGGTCGTCGACCCCGTGCAGATGCAGCCAAATGATATCCATTATGCAAGTATCCAGGAAGATCTCGGCCGTTTTTTCGGCACAAAGGTCAAGGTCATGCGGCGGGGGAAAAAAGGGAAGCTCGAGATCGAATTTTATGGTGATGAGGATTTTGATCGCATTTTGTCACTTATCAAATCCGGATAACCGCGGCGCCATTTTGAATCATTATTAATGATAGATAATCTCGTAAAAGTCATTAATTTACAGTATTTGTCATGTCTCCCTGATCCATTCCTTTCAAGATGGCACTCGATCCCTATTGATCTGTGTACTTTGGGATTATTTGAAGATAAATTATAATCGGTTAATTTCCGAATAGGGTTGATGTATTCTCCGGATCAACTGTGATCGCTTGGGACAGATCTAAGACTCGTTCCGCAGTATCCTGGAAACTCGCCTTTCAGGCTCAGACAGTCCAGGATACTTTGCTTCACTTGCCTTGATCTGTCCTCCAAGCTCTCCCAATGTTGCTCCGGACAACACAACAACCCCTATTCGGAAATCAGTCAATTTGATAAACAGATAAACACAGGAGTTAGAGGCTGTCTTGGGGCCCGCTGGGTGGTTCCATCACTGCTGGCACTGGCACGGACTATCGTAGATTGGCGTTGAGCGAGGCGAAGCCCAACATTCAGCAAGTAGACAAATCTCTAAACTTGAGCTTCCCCTAATGCCTTTACATTTGATCATCGATGGTTACAATCTTATTCGACAGTCCGCCGACTTAAAGGCGCTCGACCGGCAGGCGCTCGAGTTCGGGCGGGATGCGCTGATCGAAAAACTTGTGGCAT
>SLIE01000444.1 GCA_007135795.1 Desulfobacterales bacterium | reverse complement strand
TTGCTCCGATGCGCCCTGTGATAAACGGCAGGGCCACAGGCCGCTTATCTACGCTTCGCCAAGAGCTATAAGCAACCTCCTGCAATTGTTGCCACGGGCAATACCCGGGGCCACCCGGTTGAAATTGATCATTTTGTATGGTCCGAGGGCAACGGGTACTATTTGCGTCAACTTTGATGCAATCGTCGTGGCCGGACGACTTTGTAAAAGGTTCAAGATCAATGCTTGGCAATACAGCATACATAAGTGAATGCCTACACGGCGTAAGCCACAAATTATGAGATAGCGCATAACTAAATTATTGAACTTTATACGAATTTATCAAATTGACTGATTTCCGAATAGGGGAGATATGTTCCCTGAGCAACATCGGGAGGGCTTGGAGGACAGATCAAGACGAGTGAAGCAAGCATCCTGGACTGTCTGAGCCTGAAAGGCGAGTTTCCAGGATGCGCGAAAACGAGTCTTAGATCTGTCCCAAGCACTCACGGTTGATCAGGGAATGTATCTCCCATATTCGGAAATTAACCGATGGCCCATTGTATATGAATCTTTTAGCATAGCAATCTTTACCAAATTTGTCACATTTTGCGAATGCAACAAAAATACGCAGCCAAAATGCGAAAGCGCGAAAAAAATGCGCACTTAGTCATTTCAACAACTAAAATATCCCGTCCCAACCGCGGCAACCATATGCTTAAAACCATTGCGTTCATGGCATGATCCTTGCTAATGTTTATTATAAATTCATGCATTCATCATACATTCTCATACATTCAATGATAGCGAAGCACGAATTCTAAACAGAAAGAATTATTATCAGAGTGCGGAGCACAGACCCGCACCCTGGATGAGTAAAGACAAGCAAGGGATTGATTTGCTGCATCAACAGCAAGATCAAATAACTCCCCAAAAACTGATATCACCCAAGCAACAGGAAAAAGCCAATCATTATCAATCGCATAATCAAATTTTTTCTGGAAAACAAGCTGATCGCAGTCCTTTTATTCCTGGCACTGGCCGGCTGGGGCATTGCAACAGCGCCATTTGACTGGGACATTCCGATCATTCCGCGTGATCCCGTACCGGTGGATGCCATACCCGACATCGGCGATAACCAGCAGATCGTGTTTACGGCATGGGAGGGTCAGTCCCCCCAGGATATCGAAGACCAGATCACCTACCCGCTCACCACGGAACTGCTGGGTATTCCCGGCGTAAGAACGATCCGCAGTAATTCCATGTTCGGTTTTTCCTCCATCAACATCATTTTTGACGAAGGTGTTGAATTTTACTGGAGCCGGGCGCGGATTCTGGAAAAACTTAATGCCCTCCCCGCAGGCATGCTTCCGGATGGGACACAGCCCGCCCTTGGTCCGGATGCCACGGCACTGGGTCAGATATACTGGTACACACTGGAGGGGATGGACCCGGACGGAAACCCCACAGGTGGCTGGGATCCCCATGAACTCCGGTCCATTCAGGATTTTCAGGTTCGCTACGCCCTCTCTTCCGTAACCGGGGTGGCGGAAGTTGCCAGTATCGGCGGGTATGTCCGGGAATACCAGGTCGATATCGACCCCGATGCCATGATTGAAGCAGGCGTTACGGTCATGCAGATCGCGGACGCGGTTCGCAAAAGCAACCGCGCTGTCGGTGCCCGGACCATCGAGATGAACCGGGCGGAATACGTGGTCCGGGGACTTGGATACATCAAAAATATCGGCGATATTGAAGAAAGCGCCGTTGCCGTAATTGACAACGTTCCCATTCGCGTCCGCGACGTGGCAAAAGTCGTCCTGGGTCCGGCCCAACGGCGAGGCGCGCTGGACAAGGCCGGCGCCGAAGCGGTCGGCGGGGTCGTTGTGGCACGCTTCGGCGAAAACCCGCTTGCAGTCATCGAAAACGTAAAAGCCGAAATTGAAAGGATCGCGCCGGGACTGCCGAGCAAAATCCTTGAAGACGGTACCCGCTCCCAAGTGACAATCGAGCCGTTTTACGACCGCACCGGCCTGATCTACGAAACCCTGGGCACCCTGGAAGAAGCCCTGACCCTTCAGATCCTGATCACCATACTGGTGATCATTATCATGGTGATGCATCTTCGGACATCCGCGCTGATTTCCGGCCTTCTCCCCCTGGCGGTCCTCATGAGTTTCATCATGATGCGGTATATCGGTGTGGACGCAAACGTGGTCGCCCTTGCCGGCATTGCCATCTCCATCGGCACGGTCGTGGATATGGGGATCATCCTGACTGAAAACATGCTTAAGCATATGGACGAAGCCCCACCCGAGGAAGACCGCCTCGACGTTATCTACCGCGCCGTATCCGAAGTGAGCCCGGCCGTGGTCACCGCCCTGACCACCACCATCGTCAGCTTTCTGCCGATTTTCATGCTCGAAGCCCAGGAAGGCCGCCTGTTCGGCCCGCTGGCGTTCACCAAGACCTTTATCCTGATCTCGGCGCTGATCATCGTGCTGACCCTTATTCCCGCATTTGCCCACTGGCTTTTCACGCGTCGCGTTACAAAGATGCGGTGGCATCTGTTCTGGAGCCTTCTCATTATCGCCGGCGGCATCTATGTTGCGCTTTTCCACCTCGCCTGGGCCGGAGTGGCGCTTGTGTTACTGGGAATCAGCAACCTTGCAGCCGCCTGGTTCGCAAAGTACAACCCCTGGTCCATGTACGTAAACAACGCCATCATCGTTCTCTCCGTGGGATGGCTTCTTGCGGGCAACTGGCTCCCCCTGGGCCCTGAAAACCCGGTTACGCTCAGCCTGATTTTCATTCTGCTGATCGTGGGTCTTCTTTTTTTCTTGTTCATGCTGTTCATGCATTACTATCGGTCGATCTTAAATCAAATAATGCTGCGCCGGAGAATATTTTTTATATTCCCGGTTGTTATTATCATCTCGGGTATCACCCTGTGGCAGGGGTTTGTCCGGATGTTC
>SLIE01000100.1 GCA_007135795.1 Desulfobacterales bacterium | reverse complement strand
AGCCGGGCTTGCCACGGCGAAGTTCGCAGCGCAGCGAAGAACGAAGCCGGGGTCCAGTAAAATCGACAACTCCTGGATTCCGGTCTTCGCCGGAATGACGGCCCCCGGGGCCGTGCCGGTCCTACTCTGCATGCTTCCGGTCCGTAATGTCGATGATGACACCCTCGATCATTTCGCCTTGGCCGTCATCGCCCCGGACGAAAACCCCCTGCTCGAAGACCCATTTTTCGGAGCCGTCGGCGGTCACAATCCGGTATTCCAGCCGTGCAGGCTCCCCGTCGGCCCGGGCCTTTTCCCATTTTTCCCGGATCCACCCCCGGTCTTCGGGTGCGAGGAGGTCGTTGAACGACCGTTCCCGGTTGCCAAGCAGTTCATCGCTGCTGTACCCGGTGAGCGCCCGGCATCCTTCGGACACGAATTCCATGGTCCAGTTCCGGTCATACCGGCGGCGATACGCCATCCCGGGCAGGTTGGCCAGGAGCACGGACTTGCTCCGCTTGATTTCCTGCAAGGCCGCATTGGCCTGCCGCAGCCGGGTGCTCCAGTAAAACGACACGCCGAACAAGGCCAGGAGAATGGCCGCAAATCGAAGAATCAACGCATAATCCACGGGCTGCTCGATCCGGGTATAAACGTGCCGGTTCGTGATTTCCGCCCGCTCTGCATCCGTGATCGTGGCGATCCCCTTGTCGAGAATGTCGCGCAGCATGGTTTCGTTATGCAGAACCCCCATGCGAAGATGATTCGCGTATTGGTCCGGCGTCCATCCGGCGATTTTCAGATTGAACAGACCCTCCCTGCGGATGGTGTAGGCGGCCATGGCCAGGGAGCGGAGCGTCATGTCCGCATTGCGGTGCGAGACCGCCCGAAAGGCATCCATTTCCGAGGGCACGTGAAAAACAGCCAGGTTCGGGAAGTCATGCCGCACCATCTCCTCCATGGACGTTCCCGGGGGGAGGACAATGGATGCGTCGGGCAGGAGGCCGGCGTTGGTTATGAACGGGTGCTCCTCCCGGGTGACGAACACGTTGGGGTCGACAAATAAAGGCTCCGTAAAAACAAGCCATTGTTCCCGTGCGGGAGCCTGGTTCAGGAAGGGGAGAATGTGTGCCTTGCCGGCCATCGAAAGGGCAATGGCCGCTTCCCGGTCCTCCGGAAAAACATATGTGAACGCGATGTCGAGGCGCTCTTCCAGCAAGTGCAGCAAATCCGCCGCAATGCCCGTAAAATCCCCCTGGGCGTCCACGTGCCCGTACGGCTTCCAATCCGGGTCGGGGCAGACCGTGATACTGCCGAGCCCTTCCAGGTAGGCTCTTTCTTCGGGGGTGAGCGCCACGTTTGCCGATGCCGGGAGGCTTACCGCAGGCGGTGCGGAATGCTGCCGGACCGGGAGGACATCTGTCTTCATGCTGTCCCGATACGGTACCCACCATGCGTTGTACCCCAGGAAAAGGAGCACCCCCAGGGTAACAATGGTCGGCCATGTACCCCAGGCGCGCTTTCCGCTGCTCTCCTGCCGTCTGGCTTCCGCCAGTATTCTTGCTTTTCTTTTTCTCAAATTAACGGTACCCTGTGACCAGTTGTGTTTACCGGCTCCGAGGAGCTTTTATATGTCGATATTTCCCGCTTTCAGCGTTTCCGTGGGCATGAACCACGCGATACCGAGGCGCTTGGAAATGGCTTCGCACTGCTGCGCCACCTTTTCCCACCCCATCCCTTTTGCCAGGGCAAAGGGACCGATGACCGATCCGCCGCCATTGACCACGGCCTTGTCGATCTCGGCCGCGCTGTCGGTAACGCCTTCCTCGAGCAGCTTGGTCCCTTCGTTGACCTGCAGGCAGATGATGTCCATGACGTCGAAGCCGGGGTCGGCTTTGGACGGGTCAATGGACGGCCGGTTCCCCCCGGGCCAGCTGAATATGCCTTGCCCCGTTTTTTTGCCGAGATTCCCTTTGTCCACCAGCTTTTTCATCCAGGAACGTGGCGCAAACTCCGGGGACAGGGTTTCGGCAAAATACGCGCTGCCGTGCAGGTTGATGTCCAGGCCGGTGAAATCCATGATTTCATAAGGTCCCATGGGGGCCCCGACGGAACGGACCTTGGCATCCAAGGCCTCGGGCTCCACCATGCCTCTTTCATACAGCTCGGCCATGTACAACCCGATGGGGGCGCCCAGGCGGTTGTAGATGAACCCGGGCCTGTCCTTTTCCACCCGGACCGGGACCATGGGGCCACGGAAATTGCTCAGCCGCAGGATGAAATCGTAGCTGGCCTGCATGGTTTCTTCGGACGTGGTTTCGCCCCGGATCACTTCCACCAGTTTCATCAGCATCACGGGGTTGAAGAAGTGGATGCCCAGGACCTTGTCGGGCCGTGCCGTAGCCCCGGCGATCTGCGTGATGCTCATGTTGGATGTATTGGAGGCCAGGATGGCATGCCCGGGTGCCGCGGCATCGGCCTGCCGGAAGATATCCTGCTTCAGGTCCAGTATCTCCGGGGCGGCCTCGATCATGAAATCCGCGTTCTGCAATGCGCCCGCCAAATCGACAAACCCCCGGACACGGGCAGCGGCATCGGCTGCCGCCTGCGCATCCAGTTTCCCTTTGGACGCCTGCTTGTCCAGACTCTGGCGGATGCGCGTCATCCCCCGGTCGACAAACGCCTGCTTCACGTCGTACAGGTTGACATCCAGTCCCGCAAGGGCGCAGATCTCCGCGATCCCGTGCCCCATGTCACCCGCGCCGATCACGGCAATGGTTTGGATTCCCTGTGCATTCATACTCATCGACCTCCTTTTGCTGATGGTGATCCCGTTATATGCTTCTTTCGCCATACCCTGTAAAAACGGCTCGCTGTTGCCGAAAAAACCAGGTTTTTTCAAATACCCGCAAGGCTACTCCGTACCACACTTCGTACCACCC
Organism: Desulfobacterales bacterium; assembly: GCA_007135795.1. GTDB lineage: Bacteria > Desulfobacterota > Desulfobacteria > Desulfobacterales > Desulfosalsimonadaceae > B1SED10-16. The sequence goes on along the minus strand of SLIE01000100.1, from coordinate 8,619 downwards.
TGACAATCAAGATACTTTCGGGTTTGCCCGAGCACCGCCCCGGCCGAAGGGATTATTCGGGCAATTCGTCAAAAGCGGTTGAGCAGCAGGAAATACAGCCATGAAAAGGCGAGCATGCTTACGGCCGGCAGCAGCAGGGGGCGGTAGCAGCGCAGCAGGCTGGCGCTGAAATAGTCCTTGGTCACCAGGAAGCACAGGTGAACCGGGGACAGCATCATGCCCATGAAGCCGAAAACATAAGCCAGGCATGCATATGAAAGGTATTCGACCCCGGACGCGGCCGGAAAGAGGGGGATGACAAGGGGGAACGCGCTTCCCACGAACCCGATGACGATTCCGGTGACCACGCCTGCCAGGAAGGGGATGGCCATGATTACCAGGATCAACGGGAATTGCCAGGAAACCAGTTCCGTCCGGATGTAGGAGACCGCATGGCTGTCGGTCATGACACCCTTGAACAGCATGATGGCCACGACCAGTAGAACCATGGGCACGATTTCCCGGTCCGTGAACACCTTCCACAGGTTTTGGCGGGGGATCTGGTTGGTGGCGGCCACCCAGACCAGAGCGACCGCCAGGCCGGGGAGAACCGCAACGCCCCCCGGCAGTTTCAGGTTGATGCCCACGGTACCTGCGGCCATGGTTATCAATGCCACGGCCGCGATAACTCCAACCACGATGATGATGGGCATCACTTCCCGGATGAATCGCCATATGCTTCCATTGTCCCTGACCGTCCCTTGGGGAAAAATTTCGATATTCATGGATCTTCCCATGGGCCGGAGAAGGAAAATAATTCCGGCGAGCACGCTCACCCCGGTCAGGGGAAGCATAACGAGCATGAAATGCCAGATTTCCACCTGCAGAAGGCCGACCACCAGGATCACGCCGGGGTACAAAGGCCACCAATACTCCCAGATATGCCGGAACCAGTAATTGACCACCGCTTTGTTTTCATTTGAAACGGACGCGCCGGAAAATGCGGTGTCCACCATGGGTGCCGAAAAAAGCGCGCCACCAGGCATGGGAAGCAGCCCGATGAGGGCGGGCATGGCGGCTCCCACCGTCCGGGTATCTCGCACCAGGGCCGTAAACCGACTTACGATCCGGTCCAGCTGCCCGCTGTCTTTCATGAGTCGGCTCATGATCATGATTAACGCGACAATGAGCACCAGCTTGATCGTATCGAAATGTACCAGGTGAAAAAGGAGGCTTCCGGCAAGGTCGACCGGTGCCATGCCGACCCATAATCCAAGCACCACGGCACCGGCAAAAAGACAGGTACTCAGGTGCAGGCGGGTTTTCGTGAGCGCCAGAACCATGATAAAAACAAGGAGCGTTTTTACCACAACCGGCAGGGCAGTTATCATGGGGTTCCTTCCGACATCAGGTTTTTTTCCGGCTGTCGGTTTTCATGGCGCCGGGGTTGGGTTTGTATTTGCAATGCAACCCGATTACGTTGCCATATAATTTCCGTGGATACCAGAGGGAAATTGGCATCATGGAATTTGGATTAGGGTTGGCCCCACGCAGCCGGTGGCCGACCAGGTGCGCATGGCCTTCGGTCAATTGAGCACTTAATCACGCTATTTTTCAGCATGGTTGTTGTTCCCTTTGTACACGCCCCTGGATATCCGGACGATTTCGCCGTTGCGGTGCAGGGTGGCGATGGTGTTTCGGATTTTGATTTCCGGCAAGCCTGTTTTTTTCAGGATTTTGGCAAAATCGATGCCTTTTTTGGAACGGCAGATGACAAGACGTATTGTTTCTGCATCGCTTGTCGCTTTTTTCCCGGAAGCCGCTCTGCCCTTGGCCTGCTTCCCTGCGGTGATATCTTTTGGCGAAACGTGCTTCTTGGAGCCGGTTTTTGCCTTTTTCCCCGTGGGAACTTTCACCGGCTTTTTCATGGTGGGTTCATCCATTTCAATACCGAACATCTCCGACAACTCAGATATCCCCATCTCTACCTGATCTGATTGCCGGTTTTCCCCGGCGCGGCGAAGCAGCTGGTTGGTGGCATCCTGCATGGTGGTGCTGATCAGCTCGTCAAGCGCCACGTTTCGCAGTGTAAAAATCAGTTCCGGCAATTCGTCCAGACGGGCACCAACGCCGTAGAGCACCGCGGCTACGTGTTTGCACATGTATGCCCAGTCCGGGCAGCTGCAGCCGAACGTGATTTCCTTTGGGGATGGGAAGAGTCCTGCCTCCGGGGAGGTGAAGCGTTCACCAATGGTCTTGGGGAATCCTCCCGATAGAAGCTCCTGCATGGACTGGAGTTCCCCGGCACAGTCGGTGATGATCCCTTTCCAGGTTTTCAGGGGGAGAGGTGTTATTTTGATTTCCACGGAATACGGTTGCGAGTGGGACCCGATGACTTGGGCGATGACATGGCCCGGGTTGATTTTGAGATCGATTACCGCCCCGTGCCGGACGTAGCTCCTGCCGCGACCGATCCGGTTGTGATAATCCGCGTATTGCTCGAGATTTTTGTTCCATGCCTTGCCCCACCATGTATGCGCAAGGGTTCTCCCCTCAATGACAATCGGCTCGATACCCGGGTCTTTTTTCTTCATCTCCCGGATTTTTCTGTCGGCTTTTGCCCGCCGTTGACCCACGGGAACATATTGTGGAAACCTGCCATAGCGCATTTGTGCTTCACTCTTTTTTGAAGGAAGGGTTCAATCCCAGACGAAATGTTTCGATCAACTCGTCATTGTCCATTGCCGTGATCCATGCTTCGCCGGTATCGCCGATGATCTCTTCGGCAAGCGTCTGTTTGGATGAAAGCATCCGGTCAATTTTTTCCTCTACTGTCCCTTGTGTCAACAATTTATGAACCATGACATTATTTTTCTGACCGATTCGAAACGCTCTGTCGGTGGCCTGATTTTCCACGGCTGGATTCCACCAACGGTCAAAATGGATCACATGGCTGGCTCGTGTCAGGTTTAGCCCCACCCCACCCGCTTTGAGCGTCAGGATCATAAATGGCGTGTAGTTGTCCGCCTGGAACTGCTCCACCCTTTTTTTCCGCTCGCCCACGGGCACACTGCCATGGATGAAGAGGCCGGGCCGGTCAAACACCTGCGCCAGGAATTTTGCCAAGGGACCCACCACTTCCTTGAACTGGGTGAATACCAGCACGCTTTCGCGTTTGTCGCGAATGGTTTCGCAGATTTCCCGGAGGCGGGTAAATTTGCCGCTATCAGCTTCCCTGAATTCCCCGGACCCCAGGTATTGATCCGGGTGATTGCATAACTGCTTGAACTTCATGAGCGAAGACAGAACCAGGCCCTTTCGCTGGATCCCTTCGCTATTCTCAATGGCGTGTGCCAGGTCGTCTACAAGCTTCTGATAGAGAAGCCGCTGTCTTTTCGACAAGGGAGCGAAGGCTTTCATCTCCACTTTTTCCGGCAGGTCGGAGATAATGGATTTGTCCGTCTTTAACCGGCGCAAAATAAACGGACGGACGAGCCGCCTGAGGCCGGCATGATCCTTTTCCCCCTTGTCCAGTTGTTTCATGTAATCTTTGAACTCCGTGGCCGAGCCCAGCAGTCCCGGGTTTAAAAAATCAAACAGGGACCAGAGGTCGGAGAGCCTGTTTTCGATGGGGGTGCCCGTGAGGATGATCCGGTTGCGGGCGGACAGGGCTTTGACCGCGCGGGTTTGCCGGGTGGAAGGATTTTTGATGGCCTGTGCCTCGTCAAGGATGACATACCGCCAGGAATGGTTTTTCATCCATTCATACCGCTGGATCAAGCTGTATGTGGTAATCACCAGGTCATTCCTGTCGATGTCAACCCCTTCCATAGCCAATAACCGGTTTTTTTCCTGCATTGACGGGTGTGCGGCAAAGTATTGGATGTGGGGACAGAATCGATCGATCTCGGATGCCCAGTTGGAGACCAGGGATGCCGGCACGATCAGCAGGTCGGCAACCGAATTGCCGCTGACTGCATTTCTGTGCTTGCGACCGTTTGGTTGCAATACGTCGAGGAGGGACAATAGTTCGATCGTTTTTCCCAGGCCCATATCATCGGCCAGGCAGGCGCCAAAGCCTAACTGATGATGAAAATGAAGCCAGTTCAGGCCTTCCTGCTGGTACGGGCGCAGTTTGGCCGTAAACCGGAAAGATGGTTTTACACGCTCCCGGGAAATGGAAAGCCCAAGTTTCCCGATTGCTGATTGCAACCAGTCCCCGCTCGAAACCAGGTCGCCCTCGGTTTCTACGCCCATTCCGAATGCCTTTTCCGGGTGCATTTGCAGCGCAAGGGCTTCCTTGAGCGTAAAGCTGCCCGTGTCTGCCATTTTCATCGCTTTTTCATAGGCACCAAGGGTGAGTTCGAGCCGTGCAGGATCCACCGCCACCCATTTGTTTTTGATGAATGCAAGGCTTTCGGCTTCCTCAAGCAGGCGACGGGCTTCGGCGATGGATATTTCTTCTTCGCCGATCATGAGTTTTGGGTGAAAGCTGACCAGGGAATCCAGCCCGACAAAGGAAGGTTCGGTTTTGCCCACATTCAGGCCGAGTCGAACGGTCGCGTGTTTTTTCTTCCACCAGTCGGGGATTCGGCACAGGATGCCGGCTGCTTCGTACTCTGGAATTTCTTTTAAAAAGATAAAGGCTTTGGCCGATGACCAGAAGAGAGGGTGAAATAAATCGCCGGTTTCAACAAGTTCCGAGATAAGAGCGCTTTTCTCCGCTGCCCGGTAAACCGTGGCAAGAAGCGCAAACAATTCATCTTCGTTGTGCTGGTATGTTTGCAGGGCATGCTTGAGTGGCAGATGCCGTGGCTTGCCCGAAGCGTCCATGCCATTGGAATAGGTGGCCAGAAATGCGAAGGGGTCTTGCGGGCCGATGGTTTTGCTGTTTTCTACCAGGTGAAAATAGACCCGGCCAACCAGATGAGCATCCGGGCGGATGCTTTGGATCCAGCTCCGGACGGTGCCGTCCCACGATTCGAGCGACCGGGAAAAAGCTTCGCCGGTCAAACGCCACCAGTCGTTCAGAAGCGAAATGTCGATGTATTCCGCGCCCGGCATGGGGGGAAGATTTTCCAAGTGCATGGCGAGCGAAGCCGAATTCGGAGGAATCTCCACGGAATCCCGATATTGTTCAATTTCCGGGTGACCGCATATGGCATCGGCGAATTCGCCGCCAATTTTCCGAAAAAAATCAAGCGATGCAGAAAGCGGGATGCTTCTGTCACAAAACCCGGCAAAAACCAACCATTCGCCCGTGCTGCCGGAACTGTAGGCAGCAAAAATATCTTTTTCGAGTTGTCGCCGGGTATTCGACAAGTACTGCCGGGTATCCGTCCACTCCAGCAGAACTGTTCGGTCCGGAAAAACGGCCGCGGACAGGGACTGATTGGTTTTTAGATTCTTCGTCAATGGGTTATCGCTGTTGTGCAGGGTGGTTGCGGGTACAAATGTTATGAAACATCTATTCTTTATTTTAGACTTGCGCAAATTATCACATGTCACATGAATTTTTCAATATTTTTCGGCCTGCGGGAGCATGTGAATTTGGTGAATTTGGGGTCAGTGTGACATTCGCCCTGTCCATGTGGTGTTGGGGATTCCCAAAGGTAATAGCAAACCCGTTGTTCTCGTCACGGCATACAGACCGGACCCGGAACCGTGGGATGAAGGTTTTTTGCGGAGGCGAAATTATGAGAAGGCGGAAAAAAACCAAATATCTTCATGAAGACCTTAATGTAGTTGAAATTGAAGTGGAGGTCGTGGAGATGAAGTAACAGTCGCAGCACGCTCGGAAGAAGATTTGGCCGCGTTTCGGGCGGCCGGGATCGATCGCGTCCATTTTGGTATTGAAAGCGGTAGCGCGGTCGTGCTGAAGATTGTGAATAAGGGGGAAAGCTCCGAAGACCATGCGAAGGGATCCCTTAAGACGGCCTGGCAGGACTTTCCTGTTCACTTCGGTAGGGTGGAGGTTCATGGCTTGGCGCACGACGCCGGCCAACCCGTCGACTATGACGATCTTGCCGGCTGCCAGCGCAATAAAAAGGGCGCTCTATTCCGGGTGGAAGATCAATTTTGGAAAGCGGAAGAAGCAGTGATAGGTCTGCACCGTTTGGCCGCCCAGCCAGAATCCGATTGCGCATCCGGCCAGGGTTGCGACAACGATCACCGCAAAGGCGTACTTGATTTTTGCCTAAATAACCGTTTTATTCGATTTCAGCTTTAAACTGTTTCCTGATAACAATCCTGAGTTATCGCGCTTGATCGTCATTCCATTCAGTATCATCATCTTCGTTTGGTTCTTCTTCCCATCCTTCTCCATTGTGAACAGGATGCCGGATATCTTCTTGATCCTCTTGCGTATCATTTGGCGCGTCGTCGTGCCTGGTGGGTATATCGTTATGCGCTTTCGGTGGTTTCGGTGGCGCTTCCGAATCTGTCGCATAAACCGGGGTCACCACAAATGCCAGAATGATCACCAGGCCGATCAATATCATTTTGGTTGTTTTCATAAGATAATTCCTTTTTATATATAAGATTACCCTTCCCAGCTTCATGGAATGGGCTCTGATAAACTCAAGTGCTTATTATCCATAAGCATAATGGAAATGAAAACATCATACAATAATCTGTATCCCGTATCTTTCAGCTTTTTATCATGTATTGCCGGTCATCTCATCTCTGTATGAGTATGAGCACTCCCATAGACGTTTTGCTTTTGCCGTCAAGGATGACGAATTTTTTTGACCTCGTGGTTCCTGGTTTCGTTATCATACCCACTTTTTGTAGCCCACGCAGTGTAGAACCTCTTTGATCGCGTGGATGTCACGACCACAGTCCGCTTGGCTTTTTTGCATTTGAAAAATGTTTGCCTAATTTTTTGCTTTGTGTTTTATCGAACAAAATTGTTTTTGCAGTTCGCAGTCAAAATAGTTATTTTTATACAGTTGTGGATTGAGTTTTGAAAAAATCTGTACGGGCTTTTAGAATTCCTTGTTAATGTTAAATCTTTTTGTCTTTGTAGGTCGCTGCCATGACCAGTAAAGCCGGACTCTATATACATATCCCTTTTTGCAAAAGAAAATGCCCGTATTGTGATTTTTATTCCGTTTCGGAGTTTTCACGAATGCCAGCGTTTGTCGATGCATTGTTGGCAGAGATGCGCATGAAGAAAGAGGCAGGATTGGAAGGGCTGGCGTTCGGGTCGGTTTATATTGGCGGAGGGACGCCCACGGTGATGGAGACGCGGTTCATGTCACGCATCATGGAGATGGTTTTTAAAACTTTTCCGGTGGATAGCGATGCGGAGATTACGATCGAGGCCAACCCTGCGTCAATAAGTGAGGGTCAGCTTAACGACTTCCGTCTTTTGGGAATCAACAGGATCAATATCGGGGTGCAGTCTTTTGATGATGCGAACCTCGCATTCCTGGGGCGAAGCCACAGTGCGGATGATTCACGGGAATCCCTGCGCCTGGCGAAAAAATGCGGATTTGAAAATATCGGACTCGATCTCATATATGGTTTGCCCGGTCAGAAGCTTGCAAATTGGCGAAGGGAGCTTGAAAATGCATTGTCTTTCAGTCCTTCCCATATTTCTGCGTATATGTTGACGCTTGAACCGGGAACACCCATGCATGACGCTCAAAACAGTGGCGCGTTCAAGCCGCTTTCGGGGTTTTTGCAGGGAAGGATGTTTTCAACGGCCAGCCGCGTTCTTTCGAAAAATGGATTCAGCCATTACGAAATATCGAATTTTGCCTCATCCGCGGAAACCCGGTCCGTTCACAACCGGTGTTATTGGAATAACCAGCCGTACATGGGGCTTGGTCCTGCAGCGCATTCGTACCTGCCGCCCGTGCGTACGGCGAATGTTGATTCGCTCAAGCGATATATCGGGCGCATAAAATCCGGGAATACGCCGGTTGAAAGCACCGAGCGGCTTAACAGGCGTCAGCAGATGATCGAGGCGGTGTATCTTGGTTTGCGACAGGCGCGCGGCATTTGCTATGGTGAATTTGAAAAACGGTTTCGTAAGGATTTCATGGCGCTTTTTTCTGCTTCCATCAATCGGTTTTCCAGGGAAAATTATTTGATTGCAGATGAGATTGGCTGCCGTTTGACTTTGGAAGGGATGCTGATGCAGGAAAGTATAGCAGGGGAGTTTATTGACCAGATTTGATGGCGTCGTAAAAAGTCCCATCTACTTCGTTGTAGCAATTTTACATTCGCTCGGAATACTATGTGTATGCCGTCGCAAATGAAAAATTACTACGCCTTGTATATGGAACTTTTAACTTAGCCATCTTCACCATTTTTGTGACATTTTACGAGTGTGTCAGATTTGATGGCGTCGTAAAAAGTCCAATATCTGCGTTACGCGCAATCCCTCAGATTTTGCGGCTTACGCCGTGTAGATGTATACTTACGCTTAAGTTAGTTGCATTCTTCGTTTTATAATCTTTGAATCAAGTCGGTTTGCGCCTCAGCTTTCTTACATCGCCGACTCTCAATGTGATGTTTGTGCCATCGAAGTACTCCAAAAGCGGAATTGTGTATTTTCTTGACGTGCCTGTAATTTCCTTGAACTGTGTAGGGTTCATATCCTCATTTTCCACGAGAAATTGCAAAACCCGT
>SLIE01000441.1 GCA_007135795.1 Desulfobacterales bacterium | reverse complement strand
GTCGGCGAGAAAAAACTGTATTCGGTAATCGGTGAAGAGAACATCGGCGGGCAAAAAATGGCGATCAACAACAACACCAGGCGCGTTGCGGTATATCAAAGCAAAAAAACCGGAAAAAAAATAGGTATCTGGATACCGGAATGGATGTTGTGACAACTCTTTTTCAGCAGCGAGCCCTGGAACAACCCTCGAGAAACCCAAAGCAATTCCCGGAGCAAACATGGATATCGGTGTACTTACCGTAAAGGGCCCTGACTATCATCCAAATCAACGACTTAAGGCAGCGGCGCGTGATAAGGGGCTTTCACTGTGCCTGATCGATCCGCGACGAATATCACCGGCAATCGAGGATGGTCAATTATCCATCAGGGGATTTGACAACAACGCCATGCCCGGCGTTATCCTGCCCCGCCAGGGCTCTCAAATCAGCAACTCGAGCCTCGTGGTACTCGCACACCTGCAAGCCATGAATATCCCCCTTGTCAACAACGTTCAATCCATCCTCGCAGCACGGAACAAATTTTTGACACTCGGAATTCTTTCCGCAGCCGGAATAAAGGTACCGACCTCCGCGTTCGTCAATTCAAATGAAGAATTTTTATCCACCATCGATAGCATGGGGGGATACCCCGTCGTATGCAAAAAAACAATCGGCCGGAAAGGGCGGGAAGTATTCCTGGTGGAAGGAAAAACCCAGGCATTGAACATCATTGAAAAACACCTGCTGCCCGCTGAGGGATTATTATTACAGCAGTTCATACCTCCGCAAGGAAGACGGGATTTCCGGGTTATGGTCATCGGTGGAAAAGTAGCCGCGGCAATGGAGATGATCTCCCCAAAAGGCGATTTCCGGTCCAATTTCAGCATATCGGGAAAAAGCAACCGCGTACATCTCTCACCGGAAGCGGAACGGATGGCAATAAAAAGTGCACTCGCGGTCGGGCTTGATATTGCAGGCGTTGATCTTATGATATCGGATAAAAGCGGGCTTGTGGCCGTTGAAACCAACTATGCACCCGGTTTCAGGGGACTTGAAGCCGCCACGGGAATTGATATTGCAGCCATGATTATCGAATACGCAACATTACTTAAAGACAAACAAAGACAGGATTTTCCGGGAAAACAATGCGCATCAGGAACATAACATCAAGCCAGACCCCAGAGAAAATGCGTGCCACCGCAATGGTTACCTGGGAAGATTGCGACCAGCCGGAGAAAGAAATATTCATCGAAACCACCATTAATCAGGGCGCCGATCTCGCGGCCACCCCTGATGCGTTCCTGGTGGGCTGCCTTATCCCGGCCCTTCATTTCGGGGAAAAACGGATTACCATCGACGGTGAAACCTGTCCGGGGTTGCTGGGAGGTGTTGCAGAGATCATGGACCTGATGAGAATCTGGTCCGGCGGCACGATGCACCCGCTTATTGTCGAACCGGAAAAAATATCGGGCAAAACAGGGCTTGACCCGAAGCACAGAACCGGGATGGTTTATTCAGGAGGTATTGATTCCATTGCCACGTTGCGCCTCAACATGCTGGGGTATCCGAAAAACCATCCCGGCGTCATACAGGACTGTTTTTTCATTCACGGATTTGATATTGGTGGCGTGGTTGCCCGGGGAATGAAATACCATGTATTCGACCGGGCACTTGCAGCCATGGAGAGGGTCATCAGCAGTGCCGGGTTGAATATGATCCCGGTATATACCAACATCCGGCATTTATGCGACGACAGGGATCTGTGGCTGAACAAGTTCTTCGGTGCCGTGCTGGCATCGGTTGCCCATACATTTTCCGCACGGGTGGACCGGTTCAGCATTGCTTCTTCATATGATTTCGAAAACCTGGCCCCATGCGGGTCACACCCGTTGCTCGACCCCCTGTATTCTAGCTTTGACATGGCCATTGCTCACAAGGATGCCCATTTAAAGCGTATCGATAAACTGAAGATCGTGTCGGCGTGGGACTCCGGCTTTCAGAATCTGCGGGTGTGCCTCGCCAATGTGGAAGATCGTCTGAACTGCGGCAAGTGTGAAAAATGCATAAGAACCATGACCGGGCTCGTGGCCATCGACGCACTTCACAAGACAACGGCGTTTATCGAGGACGATGTCACACCGGATATGTTTGAAAGTTTTAAAATCAATATCCGACACCGGGAACCCTTTTATCTCGAACTGCTGCCATTACTCGAAAAACAAGGTCGCATGGACCTGGTGCGAACAATCCGGGAAAAGCTCCGGGAATGATCGATCCGCAGTCTCTACAATCAATATCAGAAGGACAGGCAGGACCGCCGCCCTGCTCGGAAACACAGTGCCTTTTGCAACGGCATCTGATTCAGGAAAGACTTTTCCGAACAGGTGCAAGATATCAAGGAACCAAATTCCCATGAAAGATGTATTATTTATTCAATTCTTTAGTCAATCAAAGCGAAATTATTATGACCTGGCCAACGGGTTTTCCGATACATTCGACCTTTGCGCGGGCAAGGGTGATTTTCACTGGGTCGAGCATGAACCCGACAGCTCGAAATGGTATTCCGATAAAACATACGAGAACAGGGATCTCCCCATGTCCCGCGGGAAAGTTTACATCAGCGCCTCTTATATCAATCATCTTTACCAGGCCTATACATGGGCGCACCAATACCCGGAGATTGATTTCATCGTGGGTGGCCCGGTAGCCGCGCAGCGCCGGTCGACAAGTTCAAAATGGGAGCCGCTCTACTTCAGAATCCCTGAAGGGTATACGTTTCCGGGAAATCTTGAAGTTACCGGCAGGAGCGTGGAAGATATCTTTGGCGTGAAAAATTTCTCGGGGAAATGGAAACTGGAGATCCCCCGCGACAAGGTCCCCCCGTCAAGCCCAATATATTTTTCCTATACCCTGGACAACGGCTGCTACTGGGGCAAATGCATTTATTGCAATATCAAGGAAGCGCCACCCGATTTTTTCC
>SLIE01000272.1 GCA_007135795.1 Desulfobacterales bacterium | reverse complement strand
TGCTGTAAAGGCAGCGCTTCAACGATAAACCACCGCTCTTCCCGGTCTTTGCCAGAAGGCCGGTCGTGGCGGATGATATACCCGTTTTCGGCCAATATACGCGTAATCTGTGTTGCCGAGCGGAACCGTGCCGGCATTTGAATCAGCCTGAGGCGCAAAAGCTCAATTCTGCGAAAAATCGGTATGCGGTCGGTCTTTGGAATCGTTACCCGAATGAGAATCCGGGCCTCCGGGGCAAGCTTTGGGCGAAGATTCTGCAGGGTCTCTCCAAATTGCGCGTCCGAAAGGTAATGGATCATGTCAAGCATCAAAACCAGATCCGGCGCGGCTTTCAAATCGGGCAGATCCGGGGCGCCTGCCTGGAACGCCTCGCCGCGCTCGCCAACGATCCTTTTGGCAATGCGGGCTCTTTCCGGGTCCGGGTCCATGGCATGAATACGCATCCCCGGATTCATCGCAATCAGCCATGCCGCGGTAACGCCGTAGCCACAGCCGATATCGGCGACAGTCGAAGGGTTATCAATCAGGTCCGGGAGTTCCTTAAACATGGGGTCCGTCAGGATTTTGAACCGGGCAAAGAGTCGGGGGTATGCCTCCATGTGCTTGTAGAGCTTTCGGGTACGCTGTTGGTGCCTTGGCGAGCCCGGTTCAGCGGGGAGGTCAGATAATTCAACCGGTTTGAACAGGTGCCGGAGAATCGGCGGCAAAAGGGCGAATGTGCCTGCCATGACGAAGGCAATGCCAAGTACCAGCACTTGCCCCATATTTTTCATGAAATTGTGCTCTCCGGAAGCCAGGGCCCCAAAACCGATCAAGGTGGAAATCCCCGCCAGAAATACCGTCATGCGGATGTGGGCCTGGTAGGGGTGTGCTTCATTTTGGTACCGTTGGTACGCGCGAACAAAATAGAGTGAATAGTCGAGTCCCATGCCGATTACCACCACGGACAACATCAGGGCCGGAATGCTGAGCGGGAGGTTTGCCAGGCCCATTACCCCGAGGGTGCATACCATTGAAAACCCTATCGGAATCAGCGCAATTGCGGTTAACAGCGGGTCCATGAAAAAGAGCAGGAGTAAAATGGTGACGCTTATGCCGATAAAGAAGAGAAGCCGGATAAACGTGTGGGAAAGAAATTCACTGATGGTTTGGGAGTAAAAATCAGGGTCGAGGAGATCCACCCATTTGTCGCTGGAAAATCTTTGAAAAAAGGATTCCGGGTCGTAGTTTTCCCCCGGGGCAAGGGCGGAAAAGAGCATCCAGGTATTGTCCGCGGGTGAATGATAAATCCCGAGCATTTCATGAAACCGGGAGTCGATGGGCAGACCGCCGGTGCACTGGAATGATTGGGCGCTATAGATGTCTGTAAACGCACTGGCGGGCAGGCCCATGGTTGCGGCTGCCTGCTGGATTCGCAGCCTAAAGTGGCTTTCGTCGTGCTTGTGCCAGAATTGCCGCCATGCGTTCAGGTTATCCGAGCAGCGCTCTTCTCCGGGGAAGATCATTGAGGGGACAAACGCTTCGGAAAGCATGTGGTTGTTGATTTCTGAATTCATGCGGTCGGCCAGCACATCGCTGTGTTGTTGCAACGTATGGAGATCCGGGGCTTTGGCCATGAGATAAATCTTTTCGAAAAGGCGCTGCCCCCAAGTCTCTGAAACCATGTTTTCCGCGGCAATGGTCTTCTTGCTGACCGTGTTCATGGAAGCAATGTCCACATCGAAATCCGGGTATGCAAAAAACGCCAGAAAGATAAAAAGTGCCAAAGCAGGGATGATTTTATATTTCCCGTGCGATGCCGTGAATTTGTCGATCAATGCCTGCAGGGGAAGTGTTCCTGAGCGTTTAGCCGGTTTCAATGCGGGGAACAGGAGCGGAAAAAAAGAATGTACGAAAATAAAGGAAAACGCAATCCCCAGCGCTGCAAATTGTCCGATTTCGGCAAGAATCGGAAACCCGCTGAAACTCAACATTGAAAACGCGCCTATGGTGGTAAGCGCTGCAAGGAAGGCCACGGCCCGGACTTCTTTTGAAACGCTTTTGCCCTTTGTTTCATGAGGCCGGTCGAGAAAGAGCAGGTAGGCAATGCCGTGATCCACCGTAATCGATATGATGGCCCCGCCAAAACCGATGGTCATCACCGATATCGAATTGTTCCAGATGGCATAGACGGCAAGGGCGCAAATGGTTCCAAAGACCGCCGGTAAAAAAGCGAGTAATCCGATATGGGGCCTGGGAAAGGCGAGTACCAGCAGGCACGCGATTCCCAGTGTGACGAAAAACAATGCGTTTTTCGTATCTTGCCTGGCCGCGGTTTCATTGTCGAGCACTGCCCGGTATCCGCCCACGGGGGTCAGGGTGAAATCAAGCCCGGTCCCTTCGTATTTCCGGTCAAGTGCCCGTGCCGCAAGGGATACGGTGTCGTTGATGTGATGGGCCAGTTCCGTCCCGGTATATGTGTTGTCCGGATTGAGAAGGATAAGCATGTGCCGATCATCCATCGACAACAGACGACCTTTGTAGAGGCGAACATCCTGCGCCGGCACAAGATGCTTGAGCCGCTCCAGAACCAGGTTGCTTAGCCCCAGGGGATCTTGTAATGCCAGACCGGACCTGCCGGTGCTCTCCATCGTGAAAAGTCCGGAAAGGTTTTCCGCAACCCGTTGTTCGAGAATTTCATTTTCAAGTAACGGTGCGAGGTGGACTTCCAGTTCTTCGCCGGAAAAAAGGACCGGCAGGTTCTCTGCCACATGCCGGACAAGTCCGGGAAACAGCTTTCCCATCTCTTCCATGCCGACGGTTTTAAACAGACCGCTTTCCCGCAGTTCAGCTTCGATAAATTCAGCCGCTTCCACCAGTTTGTCGGGGTTTTTCTGCTCAAGGCCCAGATCGATAAAGACGCGGTTCTGGTAGGGGTGATTCAATAATACGGACGTCCCGTCATCCATTACCGCATTGCCCC
>SLIE01000207.1 GCA_007135795.1 Desulfobacterales bacterium | reverse complement strand
TTACCGGGCTGTCACAATGAAATCCGTTAAACGCAGGGAGCGGATGAAGAAGCTTCGGCAGGAGATCAGGGAGGCGGACATTTTCTGGTGGGTGAATGCCTTCCTTCAGCCATCTGCCTCAAGGAGCCTGGACAATTTCGGTGAAATCGACGACTATCGTCCTCAGATAGAAATATGAGCACTTATCCCTCGCACTGATGGGTTGAGTGGCTTTTGAATACAAGCAGAAAATAGTAATGGCTTACGATCGTTTCCTCATGGGTATCTGCGCCGCCGGTATGCCGGTATGCCGGCAAGCATGCAGGCGCACTCTGTCCACCACCGTTTTCAATCCACAAAAGCAACTGCCCGCACAGGCGAGCCATCCGCCCCGGAAAAATGCAGCGGAAAGCACGCTATGGAAAATCCGGTCCGGGGCAGCTCCTCCAGACGGGTCAGATTTTCAAGAATAACCCTGTCCGTGCCCAAAAGTATCTGGTGGATCGCTAAATCCATCTCCCCGGCCGCGTCTGCGGAAATGGTGTCAAAACCGATTCCTTTCAGCTTGAAATCGTTCAACCGGTGCGCCGCCTCCCGGCTCAGCACCGGATACCCTTCAAAATAGCCGGGGCTGCCCCACAGGTGGGACCACCCGGTTCGGAATAAAACAAAATCCACCGCCGGCATCATGGCCTCGTACGGCGCCAGGTCCCCGGCGGTTATTTCCTTTTGCCCCGAGGCCGCATCAATGCATATTCCCTGCCCGTGGAACGTCGAGACCGGCATCCGGTCCAGGGTTATCCCCCCGGCAAGAATGTGGCCCGGCGCATCCATATGGGTCCCGGTGTGGGACATCATCGATATCCCGGTTTCCACGAACCCGTCTTTGTCCAGGTTAAACGGGTAGGAGAACACGGGTGATTCCGTGCCCGGGTAAACCGGCATGCCGGGCTCGATGAGATGCGTTAAATCAATAATTTTCATGTATTTTCTCCGTTTGTCAGGCCCCGGCAAAGCTGATCGGCCCGCTTCAACAGAATCGGTATCCGATGCGCGCCGGCCATGGACGCAATATATCGACCGGTCAATGGATGGGATTTCCCTTTCCATGCGGCCAAGCGAGAACTGGATGCTTCTTGTTATACCATCCCTTGGGTCGGCAAGTGTGCCATCCAAATCAAAGAGTATATTTTGAAACATGATTTTCCTTGTCGATCTATTGGCATTAAGTTACTGAAATAAAGTAAAATAAAACGCTTTAAAGCTGGAAAACGCCATATGATTCATTTTTCGCGCATAATATCCGAAAGAATGGTCATGTACAATGTTTTTGATTGTAGAGCCGATATTGTATGGCCTGTATCGCAATGGGTATGGAAGATGATGATATCCCCGCCGATGAAGGCGCTGTTCGATTCCATCCTTTTTTTGACAATCTCCCGGGGTATGGTATTACTATTACCAGTAATATACATTACTGGAGATCGAATTATGAGAGTACCACAAAAGGCCAGGTTACAATTCCTCAGCACATTCGCGAGAAATTAGGGATAATCCCTGCCACCGAAATCGATTTTGTCGAGGAGGAAGGCAATGTATTTTTGGTCAAACGAAAAGCGGCTCCTTCGTTGTCCCGGGGGCAGCAGGCGCTCGGTTGTCTCACCTTCATTGTCGCAGAGGGGCTATGTAAAGGCTGCCGCTGGCAAGAAGTTTTTTTTATCGTAGAGGATTTGCAGAATGGTTCGGCACTTGCCACCTTCGGGATGGATAATTCCATTAGACAAAATGACGCATCTGAGTACGGCGTTCGTGGTACTCGCGGCGCTATGCTGGGGATTGTCAGGCGGGATCGGCGGAATTCTCACCGCTGAGGGCTGGGATCCGGTTGTAATGTCGTTTTACCGAGGCGCAATCGGTTTGATGTTCGTTCTCGTCTGGCTATCGTTGCGCCCGCGCGGCAGCGGATTGGCGAGCCGCCGGTTATGGTTCTGGTCGGCGATTGCCGGTGTGGGCGTCGCTGGTAATTTTACGTTCTATTTCTTAAGCATCGCGGAGGGGAGTGTCGCGGTTGCGGCAACCCTGATGTACTGCGTACCGGCCGATAATCCGCACCGTTTTCCCAAGAAAAACTTTTGCATATGGCCCTCATTTTGGGTATTATGCTTTAATAATTAATCATATGAAAATATTGGTGCCGAACAGGCGTCTTATATTATGGCCCTTTGGACGTCTCATCATTGTTATTTTCCGATGGAGTTTGCAATGAGTGATTTGCAAGACCATATCCACTCGGCCATAAGAACTGGAAATATCGATTTTTCCATAGAGGAGCGAAGTGGCGTTGAGAGGGGCGCGCCAAAAGCGCGCTGCTCCTCAAAGCTGGCGTTCGGCGGAAGGAAATAAATGAAAGAGACCTGCCGTCTTTATACGGATCTGGCGTGGCTGTGGCCGATGTGGGGAGATGCCGCCACTGAATACGCGCACTACTGCGAATATGTCACAGCACTGGTTCGCCAGTATTCTGAACGTCCAACAACTACCTTGCTGGACATTGGGTGTGGGGGCGGAAAGAATGTCCTTAACCTGAAGCGGGATTTCGAGGTCACCGGTCTGGATTTGAGTCCCACCATGCTCGCACAGGCGAAGGAACTGAACCCGGAGTGCACCTTTGTCCATGGGGACATGCGGACATTCAAACTTGGCAATACCTTTGATGCCATTCTCATGGATGACGGGATTGCACACATGAACTGCCGTGCCGACTTCGCGGAGGCGTTTCGCACAGCACATACCCACCTTAACCCAGGTGGCGTCCTGATTGCCACCCCGGATGTGACAATCGAGAGTTTCAGGCAGAACAAGACCACGACCACACCGGCCACGCGGGGCTCTGTGGACGTTGTTTTCGTCGAGAACGTATATGATCCCGATCCGGCAGATGAGCAATACGAAACTACAATCCTGTATCTGATCCGGGACCACGGACGCCTGCGGATT
>SLIE01000454.1 GCA_007135795.1 Desulfobacterales bacterium | reverse complement strand
TTTGTCTCTTCTCAACATAAGCAGGAATTTGAAGATAATAATGTGCTGTTTTTTGAAGAAACGAACATTGAGAATATAAATATTTTTCCTCCTAAAATGATAACGCTGATGTATGGAGATGAAAAACTTGAATTACTAATTTTAGTTAATCTAATTCCGGAAAAAATGATGGAAAACGAAAAAATTGTTGTAGAAGATGTCTATAAAATTTTCGGCCCCAACCCGAAACAGGCCATCGACATGCTCAAAAAGGGGGTTTCCAAGGAAGAAATCCTGGAAAAAACCAAAAATGCCATAGGTGTGGCCGGGGTGTCCTTTTCAGTCAAAGAAGGGGAAATACTCGTGATAATGGGGCTTTCCGGGAGCGGAAAATCCACAATGCTGCGGTGTCTCAACCGGTTGATAGAACCGACAAGCGGCAAGATCTTCGTCGACGGCATCGATGTGACCGCCCTGAGTCAGGAAGACCTGCGACAATTTCGCCTGGCTCATCTCAGCATGGTATTTCAGAACTTTGCCCTGTTTCCCCATCGCACAATACTCGATAACGTTGGATATGGACTCGAAATACAGAAGGTGGAACCGGCGAAGCGGCGGGATAGGGCGATGGAGGCCATCCTGCAGGTGGGGCTCAAGGGAAATGAAGACTCTTATCCCGCTCAACTTTCAGGCGGGATGCAACAGCGCGTCGGCCTTGCCCGGGCACTTGCCCTGGATGCCGATATCATGCTTATGGATGAGGCCTTCAGTGCGCTCGATCCCTTGATCAGAAAAGATATGCAAGACGAATTGCTGCAACTTCAGGACAAGGTGCAGAAGACCATTGTCTTTATCAGCCACGATCTTGATGAGGCCTTGAAAATAGGGGATCGTATCGTCTTGATGAAGGACGGGCATATTGTTCAGTCCGGAACTGCCGAGGAAATTCTGACCAATCCGGCTGATGAGTATGTGGCCAGGTTTGTTCAGGATGTGGACATGGCGAAAGTTATCACGGCGGAATCGGTCATGCTCAAACCTGCAGAAATGGCTTACTATGAAACCGATGGTCCCAAGTCCGCGCTTCGAAAAATGAAGAGCTCCCATGTATCGGGTATTTTTGTCAGAAGGGAGAAGAAGTTGTGGGGGTACATATCGGCTCAGGATGCATCGGAAGCCATAAAAAAAGGGGAACACTCGCTCGAAAAGATAACCCAGACAGATATTGAAACCGTCCAATTCGATACACCGGCTGTGGACATTATCCCGCTTCTGGCCCGGTTGCAATATCCGATTCCGGTGGTGGATGAAGCAAACCGGTTGCGCGGCGTGGTGATTAAAGGATCGCTTTTGGCCGGTCTTGCAGAAAGGGGAACCGAGTGATGGAAATGTACAGAATACCGATTGGCCAGGTTATAGAAGCCTTCATTGATTTTCTTGTTGGAAATTTCGCGTTTGCCACAAGAGGGTTTGCAAGGTTCACCTCCACGGGGATCGATATCATTGTCAGTGTTTTGATGTATCCGCCGCCATGGGTGGTGATCCTCATTTTTGCCGGTCTTGCATGGTATCTTTCAAAAAGCTGGAAAATAGGCCTTTTTACGCTTGTGGGCATGCTCCTCATATGGAACATGCAGCTTTGGGGACCGACAATGAGTACGATCGCGCTGATTTTAATATCCACGCTCATCGCGGTGGGTATCGGTGTTCCCCTGGGAATACTTGGCGCACTCAGCCAGACGGCCTTCAGGATTATCACGCCGATTTTGGATGTCATGCAGACCATGCCCGCTTTTGTCTACCTGATACCGGCGATCCCGTTTTTCGGGCTGGGTGCGGTTGGGGCGATCTTTTCCACGGTGATCTTTTCGGTACCCCCCTGTATCCGGTTGACCTCCCTGGGCATTAAGCAGGTACCAACAGAACTGATCGAGGCGGCCGATGCATTCGGCTCTTCCAAATGGCAGAAGTTGATCAAGGTCCAACTTCCCATTGCCAAAACAACCATTATGGCCGGAATCAATCAGACCATCATGCTGGCATTGTCCATGGTGGTCATCGCGGCCATGATCGGGGCAAGGGGGCTTGGCGGTGAAGTCTGGCGGGCGATACAACGCCTGGAAATGGGAAGGGGTTTCGAAGCCGGCATCGGCATCGTTATTATAGCCATAATACTGGATCGCGTCATGCAGGCATATGGCGGTAAAACCGAACGGAAGCTACAGTAGTGATCCGGTGAAAGCTTTTGAGCCGGAAATGGATCGCAAATTTGAATTCAAGGAGGACATTATGAAACTAGGAAAAAGATCGATTTTTATCAGTGCCATCATAACCGTTTTTTTGATATTTTCAGTAGCGGGCAATGCTCTGGCAAGGAACAATCAAGCTGAAATCGCCTATGTTGAATGGGCCTGCGCAACAGCCACGGCATATGTGGTCAAAGGGGTTCTTGAAACCAGGATGGATTATGATGTCGAATTGACACCCGTTAGTGCGGCCGCCATGTGGCAGGCCCTTTCCGCGGGTGACGTGGACGCCATCGCCAGTGCATGGCTTCCCACGACACATGGTCATTACCTTGCGCGAATCGAGGATAATGTCGAGGACTTGGGACCCAATCTGACTGGAACGAGAATCGGTCTGGTTGTACCGGAATATGTGGAAATCAATTCTATTGCCGAACTCAATGATCATGCCGATAAGTTTGATGGTCAGATCACAGGGATCGATCCGGGCGCGGGCATCATGTCTAAAACAGAAGAAGCCATGGATGTTTACGGTATCGACAATATGGAACTCATGGAAAGCAGTGATGCCATGATGACCGCCGTGTTGCGAGACAGGGTTGCCCGGGAAGAATGGGTGGTCGTTACCGGTTGGACCCCGCATTGGAAATTTGGTGTATGGGACCTCAAGTACCTGGAAGATCCGGAAGGGGTTTATGGCGGCGAGGAAACGATCAACACGATTGTCCGGATGAACCTGGACACCGACAAGCCG
>SLIE01000354.1 GCA_007135795.1 Desulfobacterales bacterium | reverse complement strand
GCAAGAGATCGTTCCTGCTTTTTAATGGCTGTGTACATCATGAAAGGCCGGTGTTGGTTGGTCTTAGAGAAGTGATCCAACATTGATACCCCGTGCTCTTTTTCGAGGTGAAAATTGCAGATAATGATGCGGATGATTTCCGAATATGGGTGGTGTGTTCCCCGTATCAACTGTGAGTGTCCGGGGACAGATCTAAGACTCGTTCCGCGCATCCTGGAAACTCGCCCTGTCGGGCTCAAAACAGTCCAGGATGCTTGCTCCACTCGTCTTGATCTGTCTCCCGGCCCCTCCCAACGCTGCTCCAGGGAACACACCACCCCATATTCGGAAATCAACCAATTTGATAAGACCAGGGTCGACAACCCTGATGGCAAGGTCAGATTCGTGAAAAATTCACAAAATCGATAAAGATGGCTAAGTTAAGAGTTTTATATACAAGGCTTAGTGATTAACGAAGTAGATGGGACTTTTAACGACGCCATCAACAAAATGATCAATTTCATGGTTTTGGAGTGTCACTCTCGGCAACATTGCAAGTCGCTGGTGGTGGCTCCAGGCGAAGCAAAGCGGCCTGCACTGTCTGAGCCCGACAGGGCGAGTTTGCAGGCGGCTGCGGAGCAAGCCGTGGAGATACCGGAACGCCTTGCGGTTGCCGAGGGGGACACCCCAAAAACCATGAAATTGTCCTTATTCAGAAGTTGTTGCGACAGGCGTTGAGATAAGGGTTGAGTGCTTGCAGAATCCGGTGTCGGATAAGAAAGAGGGGGGTAGCCGGGGAATTTTTTTCGACAATTTCATGGAACGCTTCCGGCAGGTACTGGCTGATCAGGGGGAGGGGGATTGGAAGGGTGAGATTTTGCATCAGTTTTTTGAATGCATTGTTAACGGCCGGGTATTCCCAGTAATAGCGGACGCGATCCGTAAAACCGTAAAGACGGTATATGCGTTCATGGATGTTGTCTTGGGTGTGTGATTCCCAGTGTTTGCGGGACCCGGTCATTTCACGGTCGATTATCGCAATGATATCGGACGGGGTGACGCTTTTTCTTCCCCGGGAGAGTTCGTCCTCGATATGGGAAAGTGCGAAAACGGCCTCCCGGAATGCAAACGTCAGGACCGGGCCGCATTTAAGGAGTGCAAAGTGATGCTTCACCATTTCCGACAGGGCGGTTTCTTTCTGGAAATCCGTGGCATGAACTTCAAACGTCATTCGGTCGGGCAGTTGCTGGTGAAAGCGGGAAAGCTTCTCCGCAGGGTGAGGATCATACCGAACGATCGAATCCGCCCCGAAATCAATGCCTGGCTGCACCACGACGCCCACAACCCGCTGCCATGCATTTTCAAGCCCGCTGCCCTGGAAAAGACGCCTGCAGGTATCCATAAATTCGGATATTTCTTCCGGCTTGGTAATCACAACAGTGGCGTTGTCTTTCAATGATCCGCCGGGTGTGGGGGCTTCCGCGCCGATGACATAAAGGGGGAAGCCTTGTTTTTTCTGGTCGTCACTTCGGGCATTCTCCGCGATCCGGCAGAGTGATACAGTGCGCCTGGCGGACAACTCCGGTGAGATACGGTTCGGATCGCCGGTGTCATCGCCAAGCGGCATGCCGCAATCAAGATGAATTTTGTCGTATCCTGCTGATACGCAATCGGATACCAGTTTTTTTGCTTTGCCCATAGCGGTTTCCGCGTTCTCGTGTCGCCAGGGGTAAGGGCCAAGGTGGTCTCCGCCAATCAAAAGATATTCGTTCGGACAGCTTGTTTTCACGGCAATATTGCGCACATGCGTCACAAAGTCCGAAGGGGTCATGCCGGTGTAACCCCCAAATTGGTTGACTTGATTGCAGGTGGATTCAACCAGGAGGTGGTTGTTTTCAAAGCTGGCCTGTTGCAGCGCGGTTTCAAGCACCATGTGGTGAGAGGAACAAACGGAATAGATCCCCGCCGGGATTCCCCGGCGCTGAAGCGGACCGATTTCGGGAAGATGATGGGTCATGTAGATGCCTTTTGCAGGACTATTTCGTTCAGGCACTATTTATGAAGTCGTTATTATTCTATAGTCTGAATTAATAAGTCGTGCCGTCAGGGTTGTCAAACCGGGCGGCATGGGTTACCGGGTCTCCGCAAATCCGGCAAGGCCTGCTTTGACGTCACCGATAGAGAGCTCTTCCCGATGAAAGATGCCCGCTCCCAGCGCGGCTTCTGCCCGGGTTCGGGTGAAGACCGTCCTGAAATGTGCCGCCTCCCCCGCACCGGAAGAGGCGATAACCGGGATTGTAACAGCATTGGAAACTTCCCGGATCAACTCGGTATCAAACCCTTCCCCGGTACCGTCCCGGTCAATGGAATTGAGAAGAATTTCGCCGGCGCCCAATTTTTCACATACTTGCGCAAGTGTTATGGCGTCGATCTCAGTCCCTTCCCGACCCCCCTTGATTGTGCATTGAAACCAGCAGTGTTTTTCTCCCAGGGGTCCAGGTATGGCGGTTTCAATGATATGCCTGGTGTTATCACCACTTGTTTCCTCTTCCTGGATATAAACCCGCCGGGGATCTATGGAGATCACCACTGCCTGGTTGCCATAAACGGCAGAAATTTTTTCAATGGCGCTGCTGCCGTCTTTTTTCCCGGATGCCAGGAATTGCCGAACAATGGCGACGGCGTCACTGCCGATCGATATTTTATCCGCACCGGAGCGAAAGTATTCCGAAGCCACTTCAAGTGCTGAATAGTAATGGTTGTCCTTGTCCGTATACTCACGAATGCCGCCGCCGATGGTCAGGGGGACGAATACGTGCCGGGAGGTTTTTTTGAGGACTTCGAGCATGGGAAGATCGTGCAGGGGAAATTCGCGGTACCCGGTGATATTCAAAAAGGTAATCTCGTCGGCCCCTTCTTCGTAGTAACGTCTTGCCATTGCCACCGGATCACCCATGTCCCTGACTTTGCCGTTTTCCCGCACATCATACTGGTTCCCCTTTGTGACGACGAGCCCTCCGG
>SLIE01000264.1 GCA_007135795.1 Desulfobacterales bacterium | reverse complement strand
TTTCAACCGGGTGGTGCCGGGTATTTCCCGTGGCAACAATTGCAGGAGGTTGCTTATAGCTCTTGGTGAAGCGTAGATAAGCGCCCTGTGGCCCTGCCGTTTATCACAGGGCGCATCGGAGCAAGCCATAGAGATATAAGCGTTCTCATGCAGTTGCCAGGGCAATACCCGGTGCCGCCCGGGAGAAATTGTCCTTAATCTTGATCTTGATCTTGATTTTTTTATAAAGCCGCCTGAGCGCGACTTTTTACGAGAGCATCATTCTTATTGCCATGAAAAAAACCGTATCTTTCACCCGAAATTCCGTTAACGTGTTCTTCCATATCCTTACCCGGTGCAACCTGAAGTGCAGCCATTGCTATATCAATCCAATACAGCACGGAAAGGATGATCTGGACACGGAGACGGTAACGGCCTGGCTGAAACTTTTCCACGACCCGGCGAAAAAATCCAACCTGGTGTTGCTGGGGGGTGAACCCACGTTACACCCCGGACTGCCTGAAATTGTGAAAGCCGCGCGGCAAATCGGGTATGAATCGATTACCATCGATACCAATGGGTATCTGTTCAACAATATTATAGAGAAGGTTACACCTGAAGACATTGATTATTTCAGCTTCAGTCTGGATGGCCCCTCCCCTGAAACAAATGATCGCATCCGGGGAGCAGGATGTTATGAGCGCTGTATCGCGGGAATCCGTGCGGCCGTGAAAAAGGGGTTTGCGGCAAGCGTCATATACACGGTAAGCAATGAAAATGCCGATGAACTGGATAAAATGATCCCGTTGTTACAGGATCTGGGGGTGAGGCGCTTTTTTATACAGGTTATCGGCATCCGGGGGCGATCCGCGCAAGAAGAGAGCTGGGACTCCCAAAGACCCCTCCAGTTGACCCGGGACCGATGGGAAAGCATTGTGCCTCCAGTGGCGGAAAAAGCGGCGGAAGCAGGCATCACGGTGATATACCCCAAAGTTTTTCTGTCGGCAGGTGAAGCGTTTGAATGTGCTGGTAATGTGGCGGAAAATTATTTTATTTTTCCCAACGGTCGGGTATACCGGTGTCCGTTGTGCGAGGATTATCCCCTGCACGCCATGACCGTTTCGTCCGGCAGGATCGAGTCGACCGGCAAGATCAATGAGGCCGATCTGTTTTCCCTTTCCATCCCGGAAGGGTGCGTGATCAACAAACTGGTGCAGGGGGGCAATATCGAATACGACAGCGCCGGCATTCCTGAATACCGGATCGCCTGCTGCCTGCTCAAGGAAGAAGTTATACGTTGAACCGGAAATTGATGATATCCCCGTCCTTGACCGTGTAGGTTTTCCCTTCCAATCGGAATGTGCCGGCTTTTTTGGCCGCAGCCATGGACCCCGCCGCAATCAGGTCGTCGTAGGAAATGATCTCCGCCCGAATAAACCCTTTCTGGATGTCGGAATGAATCTGGCCCGCCGCCTCCAGGGCGCTTTCCCCTTTTTCGATGGTCCAGGCACGCACTTCATCTTCCCCGACAGTGAAAAACGATATCAATCCCAGAATTTCATATGATTTCCGGATCACCCGGTCGGTGGCCGATGCCGCGATGTTGAATTCTTCAAGGAGTTCCGCGGCTTCTTCCCGGCTCATCTGGGCCAGTTCATGCTCCAGCTTCCCCCGGATCACCATGCAGGTCTCATCCGAAAAAATACCGGATTCGGTCGGCAGTGTTTCGTCCTCATCGGCATTGTTGAATAAAACCAGGACAGGCTTTGCTGAAAGCATGGCATACCCTTTTAAAAGCTTGGAACCGACAAGTTCGGGGAAACGGCGAATCGGTCTTTCCGCCTCCAGTGCCTCCCGGCATTTTTCCACAAGTTCAAGCTCTTCTTTGTCCGTACCCTTTCCCCGTTTGGCATCTGCGTGAATCCGCTCAATCCGTTTTTCCACGGCAGCCAGGTCCGTCAATATCAGTTCCTGCTGGATTGCCATAAAATCAGCTGCCGGTTCAGGCTTGTCATACCCCAGGTGAGCGTGGTTGCGGATGACCACAATCAAGGCGTCCACATCCCGTATCACCTGTATCCAGTTCAAATCCGCGCCGGCTTCCTTCTTCCCCTCTTTTTTGCCGGGCAGCAGGTATTCCACCTTGGCGTAAATGGTTTTTTCCGGTTTAAACATCTCGCTCAGCGTATCGATACGGGTGTCGGGCACGGTAATGGTGCCGAGCCGGGTTTCGTTTTTTGCCCCCGGGCCCGCGAATTCATGGGTCAATGCTTCAAATACAGTGGTTTTTCCGGCGGCCGCGGGACCGATAATGCCTAGTTTCATAATTATAAGACTCTTGGATTGTTGTTATTCTTGCGGGTCGATATTAAATAAACGGCAAGTGTTTGCCCACACAGCCGATGCCAGTTTTTCAGGATCAATCTGCCGGATTTCCGCAATCGCCATCAGGACGGATTTTACGAAGGCCGGCTCGTTTCGTTTTGCCTGCCGCTTGTCGGGCTCCGGGGTCAGGTATGGCGCGTCGGTTTCCACCAGTATGCGATCTTCCGGCATGATTTTGACAAGTTGCCTCAGTGTCTCGGCCCGTTTCTTGATGGTGACGATACCGGTAATGCCGATATAAAGTCCCATTTCCAGGTATTTTTCCATTTCTGTCCGGTTTCCGGAAAAACAATGGACAACCCCGGTCTGATCTTTTTTCAGGTGAGCGGAGAGCAACTCATGGAACCGGCCTTTACTGTCACGCTCGTGGAAGATCAGCGGCAGATTCTCTTCCCCGGCTATTTCCACTTGCCGGACGAAACAGGATTCCTGGATTTCCCGCGGGGAGAACATCCGGTTGAAGTCAAGCCCGGTTTCCCCCCAGGCTTTTACCTGCGGGGCTGTGGATAACTTGCGAAGGCGTTCTAAAATGGCTGTACTGCACTGGGTTGCATCATGCGGGTGAATACCGACGGAGGCATAGCATCCGCCAAATGACGATGCAATACCCACGGCCTGCGTTGATGTCTTTTCCGTTATCCCCAC
>SLIE01000248.1 GCA_007135795.1 Desulfobacterales bacterium | reverse complement strand
TTCCGGTGAAGAAGATTCGGAGATAATCGCCATGACAAATGGTTCGAATCAGGCAAGAACCGGCAGGGCGGTCAAGCAGACCATGAAGATCGATGCCGATCGGATCGATCTGCTCCTGGAAACCATTGGCGAGCTTGTTATTATGGAATCGATTGTCAGCCAGGAGGCTACACTGCGGCGCGGTGAGGAATCACGGGAGTTGGAGAGAAACCTGGCCCAGCTCACCAAGATTACCCGCAGCCTGCAGGACATGGGCATGTCCATGCGATTGATCCCGATTGACAATACGTTCAGGAAAATGGGGCGCCTGGTCAGGGATTTGTCGAAAAAATCCGGCAAAAAGATCGAGCTGGTCATGGAAGGAAAAGAAACGGAGCTAGACAAGGGGATGGTGGAAAAATTGGGCGATCCGCTGGTTCACATGATTCGTAATGCCGTGGATCATGGAATTGAGCGCACCGCCGATGACCGGGTCGCGGCAGGAAAGTCGCCTGTGGGTAGAATAATCCTGAAAGCCTATCACCAGGGTGGCGGGATTCATATTGAGATCAAGGACGACGGCAGAGGGCTGGACAAGGACGCCATTTCAGCAAAAGCAATCGAACGCGGCCTTATCAGCAGTGCGGAGAACATGAGTGACGAGGAGATTTTCGCGCTGATTTTCGAGCCCGGATTTTCAACCGCAGCCCAGATTACGGATGTCTCCGGCCGGGGGGTGGGGATGGACGTGGTCAAGAGCAATATCGAAAGTATGCGGGGCAACGTTCGAATAACATCTGAAAAAGGGGCCGGCAGTGTTTTTACCCTGGTTCTGCCGCTTACCATGGCCATCATCGATGGAATGATTGTCAGGGTTGGCAGCGAACGCTACATACTACCCCTTTTATCCATCATCGAATCGTTCAAGCCCACGGAAAAGATGATCTCGACCATTTCCGGCAAAGGTGAAACCGTTCCGTTCAGGAACCGTCTTTTGCCGCTGTTCCGGCTCTATTCCCTCTTTGGAATATCTGATGCTGAAACAGACCCCCTTAAAGCGCTGGTGGTGGTGATAGAGGATGCAGGCCGTCAGGTGGCATTGCTTGTTGACGAACTCCTCGGCCAGAACCAGACCGTGATAAAAAATCTGGGCGAGGGACTGGGCGCGGTTGCCGGTATCGCCGGGGCGAGCATAATGACGGATGGTACACCCGGGCTGATTATCGACGTAAACGGATTGGTAAAGATGGCGACCACATGAAGCGACGATAATGCCAGTGCGGGATAATGACGTTTAGATATTAATCATAATATCTCGACGAGGTGCAATCATACAAGAATCGTTAAAAATGGAGGGTGAAAATGGTAAGGCGTGTTGTTGTGTGTACAATGATTTGTATTTTGGGGTTGGTCAGTATGAAGCCGGTTTATGCCGGTGAGTCAGCTACACCGGAAGAAGTTTTCGAGATGGTGGTCAAAGCTTCTGAGGTACTCCAGATCATGGGTAAAGAAGCACTTCCGGAGTTTAATGATCCAAAAGGTGAATTCGTATGGAAAGATTCCTACGTGTTTGTTGCGGATTGTACCGTTCCTACCGCAACCGCTCACCCTTTCATACCCGCACTGGTGGGTCCGGATCAGTCCAATCTCCAGGGAACCCGGGGGAATTATTTTGTTGCTGATTTGTGCAAGGCAACCGAAAGTCCGAACGGCGGATGGAGTGAGTACTGGTGGCCCAGACCCGGTTACCCGGACCAGGATTTTCGCAAGATATCTTTTTCCATCGATGTGCCTGGCCAGCCTTACCAGGTTTCCGCAGGCATTTACAATGATTCTCTTTCGGTGGAAGAATTGAACCAATTATTGAGATAATGTGCGTATAGTGGTTCAAACCACCGTCTTTGGCCGGTGGTTTGAACAGCAGCGTTAATGATTGATGGAGCCTTGATATGAAAAGCATGAGCATTAAAAACAAAATCCTGCTGCCCATTCTGCTGCTGATTTTTGTCGGTATGGGCATTTCCACGGCAGTTTCTTACTTTCAATCAAAAGCTGCCGTGGAAAATGAGTTGAACCGGCAACTAATCCAGATTGCTGCGGCAACCACCCAGACACTCAATGCCTGGGTCAGCGATCGCCGGTTGGATATTGAGACCTGGAGCACCGAAGAAATGTACCGGACTGCTCTTTCGGAAGGCCTGATGGGCAGGGCCGCCAGGCGCTCCGCCACGGATCGCTTGACACATCTCAAGGAGGCGTACGGGTATTTTGACGATATTTACGTGGCCAACAATGAGGGGATGGTGGTTGCCGCGTCCATGGAACTCGAAAACGAGATAATGGTCGGAGACCGGGGATACTTTCGCGAGTCCATGCAGGGAAACCAGGTCATTTCCGATATCATCATCAGCAGGACGTCGGGCTTGCCGGTTTTCGTGATTTCATCGCCAGTCAGAAACCAGGGCGAGATCGATGGTGTTTTTTTTGCCGCGGTTCAGCTGAGTGTCTTCAGCAGTCGCTTTATTGATCCGATTGTGGTTGGTACGGCAGGGTATGCATACATGGTTAATCGGGACGGCACTTTTATTGCCCACCCGGACAGTAGCCAGGTAATGAATTCGAGTATACGGGATTACGGTATCGGGCAGCAATTGCTGGGAGTGGACAACGGTCTTTTGAATTACAGCAGTGGCGGCAGGGGCTGGATCGCCAGTTTTCAGCGGGAGGATATTACCGGTTGGACCATTGGCATTGCCGCCGATCATGCCGAGCTTTTACAGCCGGTGAACCAGCTTGGTTATATCAACCTCGGCCTTGCAGGAGGAATTCTTGTCCTGGCGATGGTGATCATCTACTTTCTGGCAGGGTCCATTTCAAAGCCGTTGCTGTTGATGGTAAACGGCCTTTCCCGCAACTCCGAGCAGGTGGGTTCGGCATCATCCCAGGTTGCCTCGTCAAGTCAGTCCCTGGCATCCGGTGCAAGCCAGCAGGCATCGACCCTGGAGGAGACTTCCGCTTCCCTCGAAGAGATCGCT
>SLIE01000123.1 GCA_007135795.1 Desulfobacterales bacterium | reverse complement strand
TTCCCTTTTCTCAGCTTCAATTAGTTCCCCCGCCAATGTCTGCAATTGCTTTGCCCTGAATTCTGCCAATTGAGTCCATTCGGTGACTCGTCTTTCAAAAATTTTATTCAACGCCTGCAATAATTTCTCGGTTCGCGTCCGCTCTGTGATGTTACTGGCGGCACCGAACCATTCAACAATATCGCCGTGTTCATCGAATAACGGAACCGCTCGCGAAAACACCCTCTATGATAACTACTCTGCCACAGGGAGACGGCCAGATAAACCAAACCCTCTGGGCAGCGGTTACAACGCAATTAGGCACTAATGCCGATCAGCCCCTTAGTCCGGAACGTTTCTTGGGACGCCTGTAGGTAAGATCTTGCATCATCAATTCGCAAATGATAATAATCCAATTTTCGACTGATGTGCACGATGTCTCAGCTTGAAAGTGAATCGATTATCGACGGCATCAAAGACAATTTGTAGTAAGTTCCCACACAGTTTTTTTGAAGAGATCATTTAAAAAATATAACAATAACGCAACTAAGGCCTGTAGAGGTAAGAAGAGACTATGCCTTTTATTGAAGTTTTTGACAACTTCATGGATTCGGTTCGCGAATCTTTAGTGGTGCTTGATTCTGATCTGAAAGTGGTAAAAGCCAATCTGTCTTTTTACCGGACGTTTGCCGTCAAGCCGGATGAGACCGAAGGCGTTTTGATATACGACCTCGGCAACCGGCAATGGAACATCCCCAAGCTGCGGGATCTGCTCGAAAATATCCTTCCTGAAAAGTCCGAATTCCATGATTTTGAATTGGAACATGATTTTGAGACCATCGGCCAAAAAGTCATGCATTTAAACGCCAGGCAAATTTTTTCAAAGTCGGAGGAATCCCAACTGATCCTTTTGGCGATCGAGGATGTGACGGAACGGGAACATTATAAAAGAAACCTTGAGGAGAAGGTTCACGAGCGGACAGCAGAACTTGTTGTCGCAAAGGAAGAAGCGGAAAAAAAGAGGCAAACCGCTGAAATTTCCCTGGTGGAAATTAAAACGTTAAAAGATCAACTGGAAGCGGAAAGAGCCTATCTGCAGGAAGAAATCAAACTCGAATATAACCATGAGCAAATTATCGGGCATAGCGACGGGCTCAAGTATGTGCTCTATAAAGTGGAACAAATTGCGGGGGGCGATACCAATGTACTGGTTCTTGGCGAGACCGGGACCGGCAAGGAGCTGGTCGCGCGCGCCATACATAATTTGAGCTCACGCAAAAACCGGGCGCTGGTAAAAGTAAATTGCGCCGCCTTGCCCTCAAACCTGATTGAAAGCGAATTGTTTGGTCATGAAAAAGGGGCATTCAGCGGTTCTTATGCCAGGCGGCTTGGGCGATTTGAAATCGCTAATGGCGCAACGCTTTTTCTGGATGAAATCGGCGAATTACCAATTGAATTACAGGCAACGCTGCTCCGGGTGATCCAGGATGGTGAGTTTGAACGACTGGGCAGTTCCCATACCATCAAAGTTGATGTGCGAATTATTGCCGCCACCAATCGCAACCTGGAAGAGGAAGTCCGAAAGGGCAGTTTTCGCGAGGATCTCTGGTACCGCTTAAACGTTTTTCCGATTACCATGCCGCCGCTCCGGGATCGAAGAGATGACATACCGCTTCTGGTCGACTTTTATGTCAGAAAAATTTCCAAGCGAATGGGAAAAATCATTGAGGTGATCCCTGATCACGTGATGAAGGCGCTGCAAGGATATCACTGGCCTGGAAATATCCGGGAACTGGAAAACGTCCTTGAACGTGCGGTGATCAACTCGTCGGGTTCCAAGCTGCGCCTGGTTGATGAACTCAAGAAGCCGCTCAAGGATTTAAGCATAAACCAGAAAACCTTGGAAGCGGTTGAGCGAGAGCATATCATCCATGTGCTCGAACAGGTCCGGTGGAAAGTCAGCGGGGAAAACAGTGCGGCTGAAATCCTCGGGCTTAATCGCAGCACTTTGCGCGCCCGTATGCGCAAACTTGACATTCAAAAACCATAAATTTCCTTCCTACACGACCGGCCTGCAAATGCAAATCGGAGGCAGTTGCTCCACTTGAAAACCCTAAGCAGCAACACCAATGCAGCGATAAATGAGCACTTCATAAAAAGTTGACTCCCATCATACCCTTGTTTCCCACCCGGATCCGTCCTGATATGTGGTGTAAGTTGCTCTCTGTTTTATCCTCCCTTAAAATGTTTCATCCTAATGATCAGAAAGATTCAACACGTGGTCATATATGGCCATAAGGGCAAATATGACCTTTTTTGCTTGGTCCATAGCGACCTATCATTGTGATTTCGAAATATATTATTTATAAAATCAGCTATATATTCACAATACGATAATTGGCACGAAGATTGTAATATATAATGTAGAACAATGCATTAATTTGGATTTCCAGCAGGTTCACCAAACATAAGATGAGGAGGCTAAGAAATCTTCGAGTCCTCGCCTGAAGAGCTTTACTCAAAAGCAGCGAAAGCAAATATGCGCGTACTTTTTGAAATCATCGTGAAATGACAGCCGGCGGGACTTGGAATGCCGGCCAATTGTATAAAACAGGTATACGAAATCAAAGGAGTTTACAATGAAACTGACAAATCGATTGGTTGCCATCTTTTTTGCAATACTGATTACAGCTGTCATCGGTATATCCGGGTGTGCCTCGACCGGCATGGAGCGTTCAACGGACGTAAGGACAGCCATGCAAACCATGGACAACGAAATTAAGTTGATAGTCGTTCAATTGGATGCCACGGGGGCATCGCTTGCAGAACTGATAAAGCCCGGACAATCGGATGTGAAAAAGGCGTTTGAACTCTACACTGAAAACATCGCCAGTTTGGCCAAGAAAGAGGGTGTTTTTAACAAACATGCTGATGAAATGGCTGCGCGGGGGGATAATTATTTGAAAGAATGGAAAAAGGCGGACAGCGAATACGAAAACTCCGCGATTCAAGAGCTTAGTGAAGAACGTCGTGCGGCGTTTGGCGAGCTATACGGGAGAATTGCCAGAAACAGCATCGGCGCAAAGAGTGCTTTCACTGCTTATGTCACCGACGCTAAAGAAATTCAACGTTACCTTTCGAACGACCTGACAACAAAAGGCGTTTCGGCAATTGCGCCAATAGCCAGGAAGGTTGTGGATGATGGGAATAATCTGAAATATACCATAACCGATATTCAGATGGCGATTGAAGGCGCAAGGGCTGAAATGGCCCAGGACGGAATAAGATTTTAACCGTCGGAATGGGTGTCGCCTGACCAGAGCGATAAAAAGAAATCCGAAAAGGAGCAGACAATGAAATCGAGCACGAGAGACAAAGCAGAAGGCAAGATGCACCAGGTAAAAGGCAGGATTAAAGAGATCTCAGGGAGAGTTGTCGGGAATGAAGACCTGGAAGCTGAAGGCAAAGATGAAAACCGGGATGGAAAAATTCAGGAAAAGTTCGGCCAGATCAAAAAAATGATAAATAAATAGATATGTTTGCGATGACAGCCGGCCGGGGCTTAAAATACCGGCTCCTTTTAACAAAGGCATATATGCCCGTTTGGTAAGATATGACCTTTTCTATCCTTGAAGTGGTTGTCATGAATATGCCTTAGCCGATTATCCCAATACTTCGGAAGAGCCAGGTGAAGTTGGTCGGGTAGTGGAACGTGGCACAAGAACGGGTTGCATTGTATATAGTGCCGCCCTCTTTAGATAAGCGAACAGGTGGCCCAATGATCGTCATCAGAATAACCATGACCGTGCGTCCGGAAAAGCAGAAAGAAGTTTTACAAACGCTTCTTACCCTGGTCGAAACACCGGGAAAAGAAAGAGGATGCCTGAGTTATGGCATTTACTGTGACATTAAAGACGAGAATGTTTTCAACCTGATTTCGGAATGGAAAAGCCGCCGGTATCTGAATCATTATATGCGCACAGACAGATTCGGCGTTTTGCTTGGAACCAAAAGCCTCTTAAGCGAACCGTTGGATTTCAAGATTTTTCGGTATCGGGATATCAAAGGAATTGAATCCGTAAATTCCGTGAGAAAAAAGATGAAACTGGAAGTTCCCATGGTAATGCCACGGGGGCATCGCTTACAGAACTGATAAAGCCCGGACAAGCGGATGTGAAAAAGGCGTTTGAACTGCCTATGGATCAGCAGAGTCGATGCGAACCTAAAACTCAACATGAAAAAATGGAGGAATTGTAT
The DNA here is from genome assembly GCA_007135795.1 of Desulfobacterales bacterium. GTDB lineage: Bacteria > Desulfobacterota > Desulfobacteria > Desulfobacterales > Desulfosalsimonadaceae > B1SED10-16. The sequence goes on along the minus strand of SLIE01000123.1, from coordinate 7,488 downwards.
CTAAACGAGAACCCGTCTTATTTTACTATTTATCTAATATCTAACGAAAATCAATTTTCTATTTGCAACCAAGGAGAAATTAAATGAAAAAACAAATTGTTATTATGATCGCAAATTGTGGCCGGCGCCCTTGGGTTGGCGTATGGCGGTTTTACCTACACCAAGGGCACCCATGACGCCAAGTTGGGACCGATTGAGCTGTCGATACAAGACAAGGCGACGGTCAAGGTACCGGTTTGGGCGGGTATCGGGGCGATTGTAATTGGCGGCGCGCTCCTGTTTTCTGGGAGCAGGAAGGAATAGCGGCGAACGCATGTCGCCAAATCGTTATCTCGGCACAATGCCCACATGTTGACGAGCAGGGCAATAAAGATATCATTGGTCTGAAGAAACAAGGAAATCAGCATGGCCAACAGGAAAAACTGTCCAAGAGTGTCATTGAGCTCCGCAAACAGGGAGCTCCGCAAACAGGCCGAGGATAAAATTAGGCAAAATGCTGCACCGGTGGTAAAAGACCTTATGGACCTGCCGCCCGAAGAAACCCGGCAGATGCTGCACGAATTGCAAGTTCACCAGATCGAACTGGAACTGCAAAATGCATTACTGAATGACCATAGCCGGAATGTGAACTGACGCTTATCGATATTTTTTCTTCTGTTTTTTTCTGTCTGACCTCTCACACCCTGCTCATTGACATCAACGGCCTGTTCCATTATTATGGATCATATAAACATCTGGTGTTTAATTTTTTTTAAATATCTGCCTCCCAAAAAAAATCCGCACAATGATGATCAGGGTGTTTGATGAGACGTTATTTCCCTATTGATTGATGATGCTTGATTTATATCAGCCATAGTAAAGTTAATGGCTTTGGACACCATTACCAACTGAAAATAACAGATAGTGGTCCAGTACCCAGTTACGATGAATGGCCACTGACATCAGCGAACGAAAGCGAATGGAGGAAGCACTGCGCCAGCTTAATGAAACATTGGAGCAACAGGTAACCCAGCGTACCGAACTCGCCAGGATCCGGACAAGGCAACTTCAGACCTTGGCCGTGGAGTTAATCGAGACCGAAGAGCGAGCAGCAAAGGATCGCCGAACTGCTCCTCGAGAAACAGGTTTTGCAAAGACCTGGAGAAATCCATCGGAATCAAACATTTGCTAACGGAGGAACCCCATGAAAGTTCATTTCAAGTGCTTTGCCACCCTGGCCGAAGGAGATGTCTGCGATTTTCGATACAGCGTTCAGAAAGAAATCACTGAGGGCGAAACGGTCAATGCCTTCGTTGAACGGCTCGGGCTCCCCAAGAAAGATGTCAAGATCATCTTTGTCAACAACAAGGTGGCGGGCTTCGACACGATCCTTAAGGATGGTGACCAGGTAGCGCTTTCACCGCCTGTGGGCGGAATGTAAGGCTCATAAATAAAGCGTATGCATCGCGGGCTGCCTGGCAATTTCTTGGGCGCGATGGGAATCCCGCAGTTCGGAGCGCGCGGTGCCTGCTCTGGCAAAATGCCTGGCGGCATCCATGACTTCTTGTCTCAGTTCTTTTTGCATCTGGGATTTCGATGGCGATCCTCAGCTGAACTGTTCCATCAGCCTGCCAAGCTGAACCAGATGGGACCTTTCCTCATCCACGAGCTGTTGCAGAAATACCTGGCCATCTTTATCCGGCTGCCTGTCTGCAGCCCGCTGATAAAGATCCAGCGCCTGGACTTCGATTGACATGGCCAAATCCAGGATCTTCTCCACAGAATCTTGAACAGGCTGCATCCGGTTCAAGACTTCTTCAGTGCTGAAACCGCCCTCCAAGACCCGGGGCACCACCTGTTCCTCAAAGTCCTGTATATCTGCAACGTTGACATCCAGCTTCTGGTATTCCCGGAACAAGCGTTCCTTGTGTTTGCCTTCTATCATGGCCAGTTTTTCAAAGAGTAAAAGCGCTTCCCTGTGGTTCACTTTGGAATGCATTAATCCATACAGTTCCTGTAGGCCGTGCTCCAGTCCATAAGCTACGACGATCAAGTCCTTGAGGGATTCAGAACCTGAAAAGATCGCCAATCCAGTTGATTCTGGACCAGCAGCTGACTCCCCTTTCCATGCCGTATAACCTCCTGTCAGGTTATACACTGATTTATATCCCTGACCAGTCAGTATCTGGGCCGCCGCCCTGCTGCGCCCACCTGCAGCACAATAGAGCAGCGTGGACTTCTCCGGATCTAATTCATTTAATCTGCTTCCGAGTTCAGGCAAAGGAACGAGCCTGGAGCCTGGAATATGCCCCTGCTCATATTCTTTGTGCTGCCGGACATCCACAATATTCAAATTCTGGGCCGAAGTGTTATTGATAAGCCCTTGGGCCTGATCCATATCCACAGACTGCACAGGGGTGAAGAACTGTTTCCAACGCATACATTACTCCTTTATTTATACCATATAGCATAGATATTGTGTCCGCCGCAGCAGTAGTTTAACAGATAGGTGACCATCAATGCCATAAAACAAGGAACATACATTCGCAATGGCAGTCGGATTGCACAATGCGGCTATCAAAGGAGAAATTCCGCACCGCCTTCTTGCATGGTCCGGGGCGATCTGCTCATCGTCCTACATGAACAATCCAATTATCCGACATCTTTAACATATAACCGGCGGCCTCCATCTGGCCAACGGTTATATGTAAGAAATCAAAGACCTGTATATTGATCTAGAAATGGAACGTAAAAGTCTTAGACCTTATATTTGCAAACCCGGTATTCATATACATAAAATTGCACCCAACAGTGGTATCCTTAAAGCTGCAGCAGCGAGGTTGACAATGACTCTTCTGGAAAAGAATCACATACCGGGTTAATATGCCTATACTTGCTCAATCACCTCTCGCACTTTGACCGCCAAGTCTTTCAGCAAGAATGGTTTCTGAATGAATTGGACCCCTTCATCAAGTACCCCGTGATGGGCGATCACATCGGCCGTATAGCCCGACATGTAAAGGGTTTTAAGACCAAGGTGATTTTTGGCCAATTGGAAGGATAGATCCCTACCGTTCATCTTTGGCATGATCACATCGGTTATTAGCAGGTCGATTGTTCCATTATATTCCAAAGCGGCCCGCAACGCATCATTCGGATTTTCAGCGCTTAATACCGTGTATCCAAGTCGCTCGATCATTGCCTTTCCCATTTTCAAAATAGCCGGTTCATCTTCAACCAGCAGGATAGTTTCAGAACCCATCAAAACGTCTCCGCCGGATTCTTTGACGGAGTGCAGAAAGGATCGTTCCGCTTCGTGGGAAGGAAGATATATTTTAAAAGTCGTTCCTTCTCCAGGCTCACTGTATACGGTTACGAATCCTTTGTTCTGCTTGACAATGCCGTAAACCGTGGGCAGGCCAAGACCGGTTCCTTTTCCAGTTTCCTTGGTTGTAAAAAACGGCTCAAACAGTTGGTCCATGACCTCTGTTTCTATTCCGCATCCATCATCGCTGACTGATAGCATGACGTATCGCCCCGGAATTGCCTCCGGGTTGCGCTTGCAGTAATCTTCATCAACTATTGTATTTTTGGTCTCTATGGTCACTATCCCCACATTAGATATAGCATCGCGGGAATTTACAGCGAGATTCGCCATAACCTGGTCCACCTGGGAGGGGTCAATCTTAACCGGCCACGGGTTGCTTCCGGGGTGCCATGTAAGGTGAATGTTTTCGCCAATCAATCGCTGCAACATTTTCAGCATGCTGGAAATGGTGTCGTTTAAATCAAGCAGCAACGGACTGATGGTCTGTTTCCGGGCAAAAGCAAGCAACTGCCGAACGATTAAAGCGGATTGATTTCCTGCGGTGTAAATTTCCTGGATTGCTTCGCGGAGAGGATCGGAAGTGCCCATCATATCAATGGCCATTTCGGCGTATCCGTTGATGATTGCAAGCTTGTTGTTGAAATCATGGGCGATGCCGCCTGCCAAGCGTCCCACGGATTCCATCTTCTGAGCCTGATTGAGTTGGGACCGAAGTTTTTCACGCTCTTTATCGGCCTCCTTGTTTTTCGTTATATCCCGCAAATGCTGTATGATCCGTACCGTTTTACCGTCTTTATCCAATACAGGGTTGCTTCGACAATGAAAGTATAGACCCAGCTCCGGAAAATACTGTTCAATCTCCTCCAGCTTTCCTGTTTCTACAGCTTTTCGGGTGGCACAGTCGTCGCATGTACGGTTACGGCCGATTAATTCGTAGCATTTTCTGCCTTTCACCTCTTTTGGGGTCAGGCCTAATAACTTATATCCCGCCTGGTTAAAACGCTCTATGGAGTGGTCGGCAAGTTGAAATGCCAGTATATCAGGTGTGCCATCAATAATGCTTTCAACCAGATTCTTGTTTTCAAGCAGAGCTTCTTCCGCTTGCTTCTGCTTTGTAATGTCCCTGACCCATACCACAAAGAGGTCAACAGCGCCGTTTTCACCCATAATGGCAATTGCGCGACGGTCGATCCACCTCCCATTGGAGAGTTTACACTCCTCTTGGAGGGACTTCCCGGTCTCCAGGACCGTTCTGGCCTGGCAGTCTGGACAGATGGCATCATACCCCCGGTAGGTTTGGTAGCACTTGGTCTGCAAAATCCGCTTGTCTCCGGGAACAGCTCCAAACCCGTTCCAATTGCTGTAGACAATATTCATATCCGTATCATGGATGGAAATCATATCCGGAACCAGGGAAAGCATTTTCTGGAAACGCTCCTCGCTTTCCCATAGCGCTTCCTCGGCCTGCTTGCGCTCGGTTATATTTCTTGAACTAAATACGATTTTTTGAGAAATACCATTCTTGTCTTTGATAAAAATCCCCATGGTTTCAAGCCATAGGTATATACCGTCCTTGCACCGGTTTCGGTATTCGACCGTACGGGGATGACCCGATGCAATAAATTCACCAAATTCCTCGAGTATGCGCGGGAGATCTTCTGGATGCACAAAATCCATCACATTTTTTCCGATCAGGAAACCAGGCTCGTAACCCAATATATCATGGGATTTTCCAGCAAAAATAAAATTGCCTTGCATATCGGTCAGAGCAACCAGATCCAGCATATTTTCGGTGACGATCTTGAATAGCCTGTCCTCACTATTTCTCTCTTCAAGCTGGCTGCGCAACTGCTCGTTTTGCAGCTCGGTCTCTATCTGCTTCACTTGCAATTCATGAAACCGTTGTTGAATTATTTCATACGTCATGGTGTTCAGGTCGTGGAAGGGAATGGCATTGGCCTTTCTTTCTGCTTGTTCGCGGAGTTGTGCAGGATCTTGGTATGAGGTCGCGTTGGATTGCATTAAGGGGGTGCTTTTCTTTTTATCTGTCATGACGAGCTCCAAGGATTGTTCGGTCAACATATCCATCTGATGGATATGACCTGCATGGGCTTCCAATAAGGCTTTATAAACCTTTTAGGACGCCCATTATGCTTGAACATTTTCGATTGAATAAGGTTTTTCGAATAAACGATCATCTATGGATACCTGAACCGATTCCGGGTTGCAATGGATATTTGTGATTGGCAAGATCACATTTATCAGGTGGCTTCACCGGCGCCACACCGTTCATCTTAGTGAACTACACGTAATTCTCGAATGATTCCTTGCGTCCGAATCCACAACGGACTGGACAATAATGGTATAGCATTGCAGTGGAACCCGCAAAAACCGGTGCTTGATTTCTGAGTCAGATCAACAAATCCATCGGACATATGTGGCATTTACAGATTTTTCCGATAAGGATCTTTATAAGCCCTTTGAGGCGCTAAGTATGCTTGAAGATCCTGCTATTAAATTCAAATTATTTGAAGAGATTATTGTCCTACTTCTAACTGAACCGATTCGGGATTGCAATTGCAATTTATCTGGAATCTTCAGTGCACACTACAGCTATGGAAATCAGGCCTTAGGATTCGGAGCCGTGGTGGAATAGCAGATGCATTGTCGCCCCCCAGGAAAAACATTGGGAATCATTCAGCGTAGTGCGCCTCCAGTTCCCGGAAGCGTTCGATCACTTCCTGGCGTTCCCGCCGGAGTAGTTCAACCAGCTCAGCGTTGTTCCAGAAAAATGTTCGTACAAGAATCTTGTCCCGGTAGAGCAGAACGTTTCTTCGATAGCGAAGGGCTGCAAACCCGGTGGGCGGCAGAAGGGCGAGATATGCGGCCGTCCATTTAAGCTCCATGCCGAAGGAATACCACAACCAGAAGCCGAATCCGCCGTAGGTGAGCGTAAACGCCAACATGCCGATTCCGAAATAGGCGAAAGTGCGAATAGCTTCATCCCGGACAAGGCGGGCCATGTACTTCGTAAACAGGTAAGGTACAATGTTATGTATCAGCCCAAAAAGGGCCACAGGCGCCATGGCCATTGCATAGATCGTCATCCGGAGCCGGATGAGCCGCTCCCGCACCGGCTTATCCAATGATTCCTTCACGCTGCGGCTCAGCTGGGTCTGCTGCAAATGGTCCTGAAAACGATCAACCAGCAGGCGCAGGGCTGAAACCGAAGACGGCTCATGGACCGCGGCCCGGGTGAGAACATCGGTCAGGTATTCCCGGCTTTGCAACCGGGTTTCCAGGTGATCCGATCCTCTTTCCGTATCCGGTCGGTACCAGTCCAGCAACTTCCAGATCAATCGTTTCAATACCGGGCGCTGCTCCTGCAAGCGTCCGCCCCGGCTCCAAATATCTGCCGCGAGCGGTGAGAGACGGTATCCTATAGCGTTGGACAGGTCACGGGCCAACTGGCTGATCTGGCTGTCTTCGACATGCATGGCTTCGCGGCGCAAAGACGCCTGGAGGTCTGCCGTCAACTGTCCAACGGCCGCTTCCGGATCCTCCCGGTGAATCCTGCCGTATTCGGCTGCGTGAATCGGGGGGCCAAAACGCAGCAGCACTGTGGACATAAAAAACCCTCGGCGCTCAAAATTTAGCCCAACGGGAACAATGCTCAGACCGAGTTGATAATTGTTCCGCGCTTCTGCACCCAGGGCAATCCTGGCACAACCCTTCCGCAAATTGAACACCTGCCCGAGCGGTGAATTCAATCCCTCTGGAAAAAGCCCCAGGCAACCGCCGCGCTCAAACAGTTCGTATACTTTTTCGAAAACAGCCACATTTCGTTTACCGCTGGACCTTTCTTCGCTGGCCCGGTAAACGGGAATGGCCCCGAGACGCCTCAGGATGGAGCCCAGCACCCGGTTGCGAAACAAGCCGCTTTTAACCAGAAAATGGATCTGTCGACGGGTCTGCATGGCCAGCAGAATCGCATCGAGTACGGACGCGGGATGATTTGCAGCCAGAATCACGGGCCCGGATTCTGGAATACGTTCCGGGTTCAGGGACCGGACTTCAACAAAATATAGGTGGCTGAAAACGTGAAACAGCCAGACAGCAATACGATATATATTCATGCGGTAATCACAATAGCTTTTTTGTTGACTCGAGAGTAATCTATT
>SLIE01000083.1 GCA_007135795.1 Desulfobacterales bacterium | reverse complement strand
TTGGCAGGAAACCGAAATTCAATGTTACCAGCATCCCTGAACTGGTGCTCGAATATGCCAGAAAAGGGGTTTTGAAATTCGATCCGTCAGTCCATCCTTACACGGTTGCATATCATGATCCCTGTAATCTTGCACGCAAGTCAGGCGTTTATGACGCGCCCCGGGAGCTACTGGCCATGTGTTGCCAGGAGGTTGTGGAATTGACACCCAACCGGGAAGATGCGATCTGTTGCGGTGGTGGCGGTGGCATGCTCCAGGATAGCAGCAGTACCAAAATGAGAATGACGACAGGAAAGCCCAAGGCGGACCAGATGCGGGCAGCCGGCGTTTCAAATGTTGCCACGGCTTGTCTTTCCTGTAACCGGCAACTGGATGAACTGTCAAAGCATTACAACCTTGAAATAAAGGTGGACACCGTGGCGGCCATGGCATCGGCGTCGCTGATACTCTAAAGATTTACCTTTCATTATGCTGCGCCGTGCCGCAGATGTTTACAATCGGCCTGGAAAGCTCGGGTTACGCCGTACAGGAGTCGTGGCGCGCCCGGGCTTTTCAAGATGTCAAGAAAACAAAAAATCAACTCTCAACATAAGGCTTGAAATTTGGGATTGTCCACAGATCTGAGAATGCTCCTCCCTGTCGTCATTACCGCGGCTCTTGAAGCCGGTGAGGCCACGCTTGACGTATACAATAGCAAGGATTTCGAGGTAGAGGAGAAAGCTGATCATTCCCCCCTGACGCTGGCCGATAAACGCTCCCATGAAATCATCGTAGCCGGTCTTGCAGATACCGGAATTCCGGTGTTGAGTGAAGAGGGGAGGGATATTGCTTATGACACACGTATTGAATGGGACCGGCTCTGGATTATTGACCCCCTGGACGGGACAAAGGAATTTATCAAGAAAAACGATGAGTTTACCGTTAATATCGCCCTGGTAAAAAACCATCGATCGGTTCTTGGGGTCATCTATGTCCCGGTAATCGGCGCGCTTTATTTTGCAGCGGAAACAATTGGCGCATTTTTTGTTAGCCAATCCGATATGCCTGTTGATCATGGAAGCGATCTTGATCAGGTTATAGCCCTGGCAAAAAAACTACCCCTCCGGAGAAATCCTGAACGTCCGTATACAATTATGGGAAGCCGGTCGCATGCCACCCCCGAGTTAGCCGAATTTGTAGAAGAAATGCGCGCGCGACACAAAAATATTGAACTCGTTTCAGCCGGGAGTTCGTTGAAATTCTGTCACATCGCCGAAGGCAGAGCTGACATTTACCCCAGAATGGGGCCGACCATGGAATGGGATACGGCCGCGGGACAAATTATTGCCGAACAGGCCGGGGCCGTTGTCTATGATTACCACACGCACATTCCACTGCAATACAACAAACCTGACCTGATCAACCCCTGGTTCGTTGTCGAACGTGCTGAGCGATAGCAAAGCCCCACACCCGTACGCATGTAATTTGTACTTCCTAAGTGCAATTTGATTTAGGCTGCTTTAGCGTCGATTTCCGATGATCGGTATTTTAATCAGATTGAGGGTGATTTGTTGAGCTTCGCGTTTCTCAGACCCAACCTGCGATTTTTATCCGTCTTTGCATATTTATTTACTTTTGCAAAGTCGTCATCATTGCTATATCATTGCTTTTGTAGCATTGTGTAGTATACAAATACGGTTGCATGGTTTGTAAAAAATGTTATTTTATAAGATGTAGTATCGGGTATTTTCATGTTAACGGGATCTGATAAACTATAAAAGTAGAGGGATATGAAAGACAGTACGATTGCCGTAATAGGGCTCGGGTACGTTGGCTTGCCGCTGGCGGTGGCTTTCGGGAGGCATTTTAAAACCATCGGCTACGATATAAAAGAAGAAATTATCCATTGTTTCAGTCGTCATGAAGACCCCATGGGGGAATTGACTTCCGACGAGTTGAAATCAGCGGTCAAACTCGATTGCACCTGTGACCCGGACCGGATCACCGAAGCCGATTTTGTTATTGTCGCCACTCCCACACCCATTGATATTGCCCGTCGGCCGGAGCTCGGGCCACTGACATCCGCAACGCAAACCGCCGGCCGGTACATCAAAAAGGGGGCGATCGTGGTCTTTGAATCCACGGTATACCCGGGTCTGACCGAAGAGGTGTGCATCCCCATCCTGGAAGAATTCTCCGGGTATACGTGGAAGCAGGATTTTAACGTAGGATACTCACCGGAGCGGATCAACCCTGGTGACAAGGAACACACCCTTGCCACCATTGTGAAGGTGGTTGCCGGTGATACGCCGGAAACACTTGAAAAGGTAGCCTGGTTATACGATGTGATCGTCGATGCCGGGGTATACCGGGTATCGACCATCAAAGAGGCGGAAGCTGCTAAAGTTATTGAAAACACCCAACGGGATCTGAATATCGCCCTTATGAACGAATTGGCACTGATATTCGACAACCTCGGCATCGATACCCAGAACGTGCTGGCTGCAGCCGGATCCAAATGGAATTTTCTGCCGTTTCGTCCCGGTCTGGTCGGCGGCCACTGTATCGGCGTTGACCCCTATTATCTCACGTACAAAGCGGAAACCTGCGGGTATCACCCTCAGGTTATCCTGGCAGGGCGCAGAATTAACGACAATATGGGAAAGTTTATTGCTGAGAAAGCCATAAAACTCATGTGCGGTGCCGGTGTCAATATAAGGGATGCAAAGGTCGCCATTTTAGGGCTGACGTTTAAGGAAAATTGTGCTGATTTAAGAAACACACGCGTGGTTGATATTGTCTCTGAGTTGAAAACCTACGGCATAAATCCTTTTGTTCACGATCCCCTGGTCGAGGCTGCGGAAGCCAAACGCACTTACGGCATATCCTTATGCGAGATGTCCGATCTTTCAGAGGTCGATGCGGTTATACTTGCGGTTGCACATGATGCATACCGTCATATGAACATCGGGGATTTCCAATCCATTCTTTCAAAAAAAGGCTGCCTGATCGATGTAAAAGGGATGCTTGACCCGGCAAC
>SLIE01000062.1 GCA_007135795.1 Desulfobacterales bacterium | reverse complement strand
TGTTGGGATCAGCCACGCCGTCCGTGCAATCAATTTCCAACGTGGCCAACCGAAAATTCAGAGAAGTCAATCTGACACGCAGAATCCACCGGCAACCATTGCCCGAAGTCAGGATTATCGACCTGAAGAAGCAGAAGTACGAACGGGGGATCGAACGATTTATCACGCCTGAGCTCAAAAAAGGGATCACGGAGACACTTGCAAAAAATGAACAGGTGCTGTTATTCCTGAACAGACGTGGATTTGCCAGCTACCCCGTGTGTGCCCGATGCGGAGAGCCCCAGAAATGCCGCAACTGCGAAATCACACTGACACTTCACAAGAAATCCAACATTTACAAATGTCACATGTGTGGCTATTTCAGGGCGGCGGTATCCCCGTGCAGCAATTGCGGGTCGGCTTCAATCAAGCAACTGGGGATGGGGACCGAAAAAATCGAAACATCCATCAAGGCCCTTTTCCCCCATGCCCGCGTTGCTCGCATGGATCGGGATTCGACTTCCCGAAAAGGGTCCCTGCTGAAAATATTGAAGGATTTGAAAAATCGTGAAATTGATATTCTGATTGGAACACAGATGGTCGCCAAGGGACATGATTTCCCCAACATCACGCTTGTGGGGATTATCTGCGCGGATCTCTCCCTTTCCTTTCCGGATTTCCGGGCCGGTGAAATGACATTCCAGGTACTGGCCCAGGTCGCCGGGCGTGCCGGTCGGGGAACTGTTCCGGGAAAAGTGATTCTCCAGACATACAATCCTGATCACTTTGCCATCATAGCCGCACAAGAACAGGATTTCATGAAGTTTTACAACCAGGAAATCCGCTTTCGAAAAGCCCTTGAGTACCCGCCTTTCTCAAGAATGCTGCAAATCAAGATATCCGGAAAGGACCTGGGCAAAACCAAACACCATGCCGAAATCATCGGCCGGATGTGTGTTCAACTTTCCCGCGGTGATGACGAAAAATGTCGAACCGTTGAAATTTTAGGACCGATCGAGGCTCCGCTTTCCCGTATTGCCGGACGATATCGCTGGCAAATACTTCTCAAATCGCCATCTTCTGCATGCCTCCAACATTACACCCGCCGGTTGTATTTTGAAAACCATGTCAATTTCACACACCGTGAGGTCAAAACGGCCATTGACGTGGATCCGCTTTTCATGATGTAACCGGAACACTTTCTTCGGGTGAAGACGGCAAAAAACATCCCGTGGCTATTAAAACTCTCGGAGAATTGCAGCGACAACAGGAAACAATATGATAAAAATAATTTTCCGGCATCCCATTAACCCCTTTATTAAAGCCCTAAAAGTGCGTATTATTCATATAAATTACTATTTGAAAGGGACGCAGACAAGAATTTCTGCCCCTATGAATGTTTCTTTATCAATATAATTTAAATAATTAAAATAACTCAACCGATACGCAAATGATCAAAAGAATCATTAAAATATTTTCCACCCTGATGGCTGTCCTGCTGGTGCTTGTTCTGGTGGTCCTTACCGGTGCCCACCTCTATCTGCGAACCGACCATGCGCAGAACATGATCAAGACCCGGGTGAACCAGGCCATCCCCGGGCACATTGACTGGGAAAGGGCAGGTATTTCGATATTCGGCGGGCGAGTCACCCTTCATGAGGCAATGGTTTCAGGGCCGGAAAAAGACCGTATTATTGATCTGGATCTTCTCTTTTTGGATATCGAACTTGTGGAATTGTTACGCGGCAACCTCGTTATTGTCGCCCGCCTGGACACCCCCCGGGTCATGCTCGTACGCAACCATGAAGAAGAGATCAACATTATCCGCGCTTTTGCAGATCCATCGGTGGAAAAGGAACCTGAACCGGAAATAATTGAAATCGAAGAAAAACGGGATTTGCCCGTAAATGTCATTTTAAAATCCGTCATCCTTTCAAACGGGCTTTTCAGTTTTACAGACCATGCCGTTTCACCCGAAGATGAGCCAAACGAACTGTTTTTCGACAATATCAACCTGGACATCGCAAACGTAAACCTTGCTGAAAAATCCGGATACGGATCGATTCGCATGGGAAAAGGGTTGGTCCACATGGGCGGTATCCGTATTCCGCTTGCCCGGTTTCATTTTGAATCCAGCATGTCTGAGGGATTGCTCGAACCTGTCAATGCGGACATTCAGCTCGAAGGGGAAAACGACGGTCCTCGCCTTATTCTTAAAGGGGGGGCAAACCAGATCTTTGACACCCCTGTGATCGACTTTGAACTGAACCTGGCGAGCGAGCTCTCGGATATCAGGGAAATGTTTTCCCTTGATATCCCTCTTACCGGCGCGGCGTCCATTAAAATTATCGCCACCGGCACTCCGGACAATCCCTTTGTGCAGCTTGATGCGCATTATGACGGCGGCAACCTCGCCGGGGTAATGCTGGAAAAGATCGATCTAAGCAGCAGCATGACGGATCTTCTTGTTGATCTTGAACGCTTGACTGCCCGCATCAACGGCGCAGAAGCCGATCTCACAGGAATTGTCAATCTCGGAAACGCATTTGAAAACGGCTTGCTTGCCATGCCGACCGATCTGGATGCAATATCCTACCATCTATCGCTCGACGGTAAAGAAATAGATTTTGAAAAACTTCCCTGGACCCGGGGTTTCATGTCCGGTATGGCCCGGAGCGTCATCGACATTGAAGGGACCGGAATATTTCCGGGAACCCTTTCAGTAGATATAACTGCCGAAGCGAGCGGCAGAAGTGTTGCCGTCGGCACCATCCTGGCCCCCATAGATCCGGAAATCACCATAAAAGGGCGGCTACAAGATGGAACGGCTTTTGTTGAACCAGTGACCCTGGCAATACAAGACACTTTTTTACAGGTAAGTGGCAATTACGTCATTTTCGAAAATGCCGATAACGGCATTAACGCCGCACTGACGCTTGATTCTCCGGACATGGCACAGTTTCTGGAACCCATTGGCATCGCTGCCGCATCATCAGGAAAGACGAACCTCTCCGCAAAGATCACCGGTCCCGTGATGCAAC
>SLIE01000277.1 GCA_007135795.1 Desulfobacterales bacterium | reverse complement strand
GCTTCGGTCATGGCCTGCATGCCAAAAACGGTAAATGGAATAAAGAGTACACCGATTGCAAGAATCAATACTTTTTTCATTGTCCCTACCTTTTCTGCTGTCAGTTTACTGCCGACAATCATCTTTTCTTCCATAAGAAATGTCTCAGCAGGCAAAAACATCATCCTTTGATAATTAATATTAATACGGATGATCCGGGAAAGCTATTATTCACGGGGGAGCCATGCAGATAAGGGGTTTTGTTCCAGCATACCGGGTTGCTGGTGGAAGGTATGCATGGTGTTGTTAGTGATCGCCGCCGACACTTCTTCGGAACAACTTGCAGTAATTCTGTACCACAATAGAAACAGCGTCCATATACAAGACGCAATAATTTTTCATTCGCGCCGGCAAGCACATAGTATTCCGAGCGAAAGTAAAATTACTAAACCAAAGTAGATGGAATTACTAAGATGCAATCTAATATAGTTAGAAATTTCTTTCGTACTAACAAAAACACTATGCGAGTCAACGTTTAGAGGGCAGGGGCTGCAAGACATCTCAAAATGAAGTTTGAAGTTCCATTACTTGATCGATAGATAACTATATAGATTGCTACGCCTGACCCTGAAGAACCCGGAAAAGATAGTGCCAGCCATCGGGTTGAAGTTGCCGTCCTGCACCGTCTGATGGTGTCCGGATCGGACCGGTTCTGCGATAAGTGGGGGCGGGATTACTTGATTTCCAGTACCGATGAACTGCCGTTACATTGAATATGATGGAAATATTGCGTCACACATTAATGTCAGGCGGCTTTTTCCCCTTCGCTTTGTTCCGGTATATCTGAAAGCTCGGCAATGATGATTTCTCGTACCATGTCGGAGAGTTCATCTGTGATCATGTGAGAAAAATGATCGTAGGGGATTTCCTTTAGCACGCGAATTCGGATATCGTGGGAGCCGTGAAATTTGAGGCTGTACTTGGGGAGGGCGGAATTGGTGCCGGAGATCACGATGGGGAGGATCGGGACCTGCATTTTCTGTGCAAGGATGAATGCGCCGGATTTGAATTGTTTGACTTTGCCGTCGGAGGATCGGGTCCCTTCGGGGAACATGAGGATCGAACTCCCTTCGGCCAGTGCGGTTTCGGCATCGGCCATCATTTGTTCGATGCTTTTTCTGTCACCGCGGCGCAGCCGGATGTAGCGGTTGAGGTACATGTTCCAGCCGATCAGGGGGACTTTGAAGATTTCGATTTTGGATACGAATTTGAAATGGAAAAACAGGTTGAACAGAACAAGGATGTCGAGGAGGGACTGGTGGTTGGATGTGACGACGTATGTTCTGTCTCGCACGATGTTTTCCCTGCCTTCTATTTTGATACGCCAGCCGGGGATGATCCAGGTGTAAAGCGATCCCCAGAAACAGGTGAATTGTTGAAGCAATACAAGCCTTTTATCGAAAGGTCGGGTAACGATCCATATCATGAATGCGATGAGGAAAAAAAATACGGATGTGGTGGAGACGAAGGTGAACCAGGCGATGGCAATCAGGTGGTTAATCATGGTTATAGTACCTGAGAAGAATTGGTGTGTTATGTTGATGCTGTTGTTCCTAATAAGAAAGAGCAGGTGCGTTGATTGCGATAATTACGATAGTCTTGTTTAAATACTGTGAACTTTTTGAACTAATATCGTAAAATAGGGACTTTTTCAAGGTAAATGAGGTGATAAATCGTCGGGTTGGGTCTATATGTGAATAAGTGCGCAGGGGGGATTGCGGTTGGGCGTGGAAGTTGATATCATGGATTTTTTTAATAGAATGTGAGGAGTTATTTTTGAAACAGGTTCCAAAATCCCTTTTTTCGAGACTCTTTTTTGATCAGCGGGATCATGATTTGCTTTTGATCGTAAACGAGATGATAGAGGGTGACAAATCCGTCCTTCATGATCAGCGGCGATTTTTTCATCATCTCCATCCGCGCGGGATAAAGGAGATGGCGGAAACCAAGGGATTGAGGATCGCGTACGCGGTTATCCATCTGCTTGAATCGCTGGAAGGGGGGCAGGTCGATAATCGGATCAATGCGTTGCGGGCGCTTCGGGATGAGGTCATGTGCAGTACCGATCAGGACTTGCAAATCAATACCGCACGAGTGTTGGTCGAGATCATGAAAGAGCTTGTCCGGACTGCGGGGAATTATCACAGGCAGCTGGAGTTGGCGCATGATTTTCGCCTGGTGGCGTTGGGAAAACCCCGTATTGTTCGTTTTTATCTGAAAAAGTACCATTTGCTGGAGATGCCCGAGGCCTGGAATCAACTTGCTTTTGATGATCATGTGCACGATGCCAATACCAAGGGGCGCAAATCGGCCACGCATCTGATCATGGACGCCTGGATAAAAGGGATAAGAAGGCTGCGGGTCATCTATTACAACTTCATACGCCCGGAAACCGTGGAAGAACTCATGGAGTCCGCATTTATCATGGGGATTGTCGTTCGTATCGGTATCGAGTTTCCGGTGGCCTTTCATGGGGGGTACGCGCAGATCATATGGGTCCCCCGGGGGATTGCCGATTCAGAAGATTTTATACGGTTTTTGTCCGATGACGCGGTTGATGCATTGATGAACGACGGGGGGGAGGTGTCGGATTATCAGCGCAATAAAGTTATCGCGACGCTGGAGGAATTCAACCGGGTTCACCGGCCCGCCATTGAAGAAATGTTCGACATCGAGTGTCCGGAGTTGGATGTTGCCCAGTTTCTGACGTTTGTCGGGATTGGACAAGCCTCTTTGTTGCACCTGGCGCAATTTATTCACCGGAAAATCCTGCCGGGCATGCAGTTGAAGCTCGAGCAATTGCGCGATGCATACAAGCATGCCGATAGCGAAGAAAAAGCGCGCATTGAAGAAACCGTGAAGGCAATGGATCGCTTTGACATGGGGTTGATCCATGAGCGATATTTGAAACCCGCACAAAAAAATTACAAGCAAGAGGAAATTCCTGCGCTGATGAAACTCTCTGCCCGGGAGTTGATCGAGCGGCT
>SLIE01000223.1 GCA_007135795.1 Desulfobacterales bacterium | reverse complement strand
AGTTACGTACGATCGTGATTTTTAACAAGCATATTAATAATACGAAGCAAGCTTTTTCAAAATGTCCAGCTCCGACACCGCACCCGTCATATCCTCTTTTTCTTTGCCGTTATCAAAAATGATCATTAACGGGACACTCATCACTTGAAAGTGGGAGGTCGTGGAAGGGTTTTTATCGATATTGATTTTTGCCACCTTGATCCGGCCTCTGAGTCCGGATGCAATACGGTTCATTATGGGGAGAACCCCCTGGCAGGCTGAACACCAGGGGGCCCAGAAAAATGTCAGCACCGGGATCTGGGAATGAAGCACCTCTGTTTCAAAGGTTGCGTCTGACACTTCAACGGGCTTGCCAATAAAGATGCCGGCCATGTTTAATGGTTTATGACATTTGCCGCAGACCGGTTTTTCATTGACTTTTTCCTTTAAGATCCGATTTTTAGCATGGCAATTTGTACAACGGATAATATAAGGCTTCCCGGTTTCCATAACGCCCCCCTTGGAGATATGAACCAGTTTCAGTTATTAGTATTAAATTTAATCATTTTGACGGCTGAAACAACAGAGGGGATGCCATGGGTGGGTGATTCAGTGGGTGTGACAAAAATTATAGAACTGAATCGATAGCCTGTTTCCGGTCCGCTGCTGCAGAGGCAGCCGGATAGGAACCCATCTACCGCATCAAAATTGTGCTGCGCCAGCCGGTCAAGAGGGTGCTTAAAACCGGTATCGTCGGCACCTGTGCTCCGAAGTGCAAGTTGCATATGGTTTCATTGTACAAAAGCCAGCAGCTGTCAGCGGCGCAGGTAAAACAGTTCGGGCTCAAGATTGAGCGGAAGCTGCAAGGCTGGCCGAATCTGATAAATCGTTCCTCATATGCGGCCATTTAGCAGATGGCGCCAAATGATGCTGATCACAGCATCAACACGGACCAGGTAACAGCAGTTCCGCTTTAAATGGGATAATGATAATGCAGATAATGTTGAAGTAGTTCGGGCGATAGTTAAATAACCCGTCCAACGAAAAATCGCAGCCGAAAAGCGTAGTAGTCTCATCAACGCAGTGCGGACGCAATCTTCCGGAACGTCTCCAGATTCGTCTCGAACACGCCCGGTTGCCGAAATCCACGATCAGCGGAATTGATGGCAATCACCACCCCGGCAGGACGGTTAACGTACACGAACTGACCGTAAACCCCGCGGGCCAGGAACTCGCCTTCATCCGCATCATCCGGCACCCACCACTGATACCCGTAGCGAATTTTCCCGTCCGCTGTGGGCGCGCTGGGGGCCGTCGAAGTCGCAACCCAATCGGCGGGCACGATCTGGCGGTCGTTGAAGAACCCGTTTTGAAGAAACATTTGGCCGAAGCGGGCGTAGTCCCGCGTAGTCATGTTCAAGCCGCCCAACACGAACGCGGTACCGTATCCATCTGTCACATAATACGGCCTTGACGCCATTTCCATCGGTTGAATCAGTTTCTCCGTCATCAGGTCGATAACTGTGCGCCCGGTCGCGCCGCGAATGACCATGCCGACCACATGCGTGTCAATAGACACGTACTGCCACGCCTCGCCGGGCGGCCGGTCCCGCTCCGAAAGTCCCGCGGCAAAATCGTCCATCGAACGCCCGAGCGCAAGCACTCTGCCCATCCGATTGATATCCGAATGGAAGTCCAGGTAATCCTCGTTGAAGCGCACGCCGCTCGACATCTGCAGCACGTTGCGAATGGTCGCGCCGTCATATGCGGAGCCGACAAGTTCCGGAACATACTTGGTCACCGGTTCGTCCAGCCCGCCTATGGTCCCCTCGGCCATAATCACCCCAAGCAGTGCCGAGAGAAACGACTTGGCAACCGACCAACTGATGCGCCGATCGTCCGGTCCCGTGCCCAGGAAATAGTCCTCGTGGGCAATCTCTCCGTCCTTGAGCACCACAATGGCAGTCAGCGCACGCGCATCGATCCATTCCTCCAAACCGGGCAGCGGGCGAAGATTCACCGGCAGCGGCGAATTCGGGCCGTCCCCCGAGGGAAACTCCGCATGGAAAAAGAGCCGGTCCATGGCACTGAAATTCGCAACGATCCGATCTTCCTTAAACAAAGAATTGACCGCCATAAGGCGCTGAATATCGTTCCACTTCCAGATCGCCCCGATGACCGCAACAATACCGATGACCAGAACCGCCCGCAAAACCCATTTCAACAAACGTCTCATCACTATCCTTCCGCCGCGCCTGCTGTCGATCATCCGGTCCCGGACCAGTCGTTCGACCTTCACAGCACAATACTTAAAGGTTTTATAAGTGCTTGTTTTGGTGTCAAATGAATACCAAATACATACCAGGATCAGGCTTGCATGTACTTTCGATCAACAGACCGCTCCCCATCGATTTAACGCGCTCCCTTAAACTGAAACGTCCAAAGCCTCCCCGGCTCTTGTAAAATCGATACTTTCATATTCCTGTGCGTGGTTATGCCACATAACCGGTGCAGCCAAGGGACGTCCGGGCCTGTTCACCGGATTGCCGCACCGTGATTGATTCGCCTGGTTAATAAAGACAATGCGCTCGTTGGCCCGCCCAGTGCGCCATATACGGCAAGAGCCACGAGGACAATTCCGGCTCCAGGTAGAACCGGGGCTCCAGCAGATTGTTCGTTGGAGATATGAACCCTTTATTGACAGCCTCGGCGGCAAGTGGCGTGCCGGGATAGATTCGAATACCGGTGGTGATTTTAAGTGCGTCGAGCGGTAGCCCATCGGCAAAATCGAGCGTTTCGAGGACCGTCTCGCGGGTTTCTCCCGGGCCGCCCAGGAGGAGGAACCCCATTTGCCGGATGCCATGGGATTTGAGGGTGAATGATATTTCCCGAGCCGCTTCGGGCGAGTATTTTTTATTTAACTGTTCCAATACCCGAGCAGACCCGCTTTCAAAACCAAAACTCACTTCCTCGCATCCTGCGCGAACCATTTTTTCGGCCAGGCCGTCATCTATTTTCCACGGATATACGATACATCGCCACTTGATTT
>SLIE01000346.1 GCA_007135795.1 Desulfobacterales bacterium | reverse complement strand
TTTTCCGGCGGTGCAGAAGGGATCCTGGAACCGGCACCGGCAGTGATAAAATCTTTCAGCAATGACAGATCGGAATTCCTTATCAATTGATTTCGCCAAGTAAAATTGATCAACGATTCCAATGCCGGCCGGTTTTCGCTGTTCGTCAGAAACCGGTCCAGACTTTGGGGGGACGGCAATACCGCCATTACAGCAGCGGCGGCCCGTTCCTTTTGTTTTTGCATAAAGAGTTCCTTTTCCAGAAGACAATTTTCGATAACGAGTTTAATATATTAATTAATGCATATCGTTTGAACACGTTTCAGCCCCCACTTCCCCTTAATCACAAAACAACGCAATGTTTTATACTAAAACAGTAGTTTTTATGAAACAAGTGAATAGTTTGACATCTGTTTCATGAAAAAATTATAATAATTGCACTTTCCGACCTTGCTGTTTTCCAAATGTAACAGATAGAATCATTGCCTTTTTTTTCATCAACCATAAGGAGAAATGACTATGGACCATTACAAGCTTTTTATCGACGGCGAATTCGTGGATGCGGCCGGAAGAGAAACCTTCGAGTCCATGGATCCGGGAACGGGGCTGGCATTTGCAACCGTTGCAAAAGCCGGTAAAAAGGATGCTGAAACAGCAATTCAAGCAGCCCGAAGCGCGTTTGACAGTGGTGTGTGGAGCGGCCTTACGCCTGCGGCCAGGGCTGAAAAAATCAATGCTTTTGCAGACCAGATAGGACAGCAGACCCTGCGTCTGGCCATTATCGAATCGATGGATTCAGGGCAGATACTGGGATTGACCAAGTACTGGGGAATGCTCGGGTCCCAGCTGCTTCGGAATTACGCCCATTATGCCGCAAGCAAATTTCCGTGGAAAGAAGAGATCCCATATGCGGGAAACGTATTCGCACCCGGACGTGATTATATCCGCCGCGAACCCATTGGCGTCTGCGTCGGGATCATTCCCTGGAATTTCCCCCTCAGCATGGCCTTTTGGAAAATCGGCCAGGCCATTGCAATGGGTAATACAATAGTTTTAAAACCTGCAACGTCCACGTCGATCGGCGCCCTGATCATAGCGGAAGCGGTAAGGGCCGCAGGCATACCCAACGGGGTTGTCAATATTATCGCCGGTCCCGGCGGGGTGTTGGGCGACACCCTGTGCACACATCCCGCAGTTGACAAAATCGCCTTTACCGGCTCCACGGAAGTCGGACGCAATATCATGAAAATGGCCGCCGATACCCTTAAAAAAGTTACCCTGGAGCTTGGCGGGAAATCCGCTAACATCATTTTAGACGATGCGGACATCGATCTTGCAGTTGAAGGGGCGCTTTTTGGCACTTTTTTTCACCAGGGCCAGGTCTGTGAGTCCGGGACCCGTGTGCTGGTGGCCGCATCGATTTACGATGAATTCATCGACAAGATGAAACTCCGGGCCGAGGCGCTTCGCATCGGATACCAGCTCGATCCAACATCACAACAAGGGCCCCTGGCCAATGAATCACAATTTGCCACCGTTGAAAAATATGTTCAGATAGGAAAAGAAGAAGGCGCACAACTCGTGACTGGCGGAAAACGTGCCGAAGTAACAGGCCTGGAAAACGGGCTTTACTACCACCCAACCATTTTTGCCGACACCAACAATCAAATGCGCGTGGCACGCGAGGAAATATTTGGTCCGGTGGTGTGTGTCATGAAATACCAGGAGGAGGAAGAAGCGGTGGCCATGGCCAATGACTCCCCATATGGCCTTGCAGGCGGGGTGTTTTCAAATAGTAACAGCAGGGCCGAGCGCATTGCCGCACAGATTAAAACGGGGACCATGTGGATCAACAATTATCATGCATTTGGCGATTTCTGCCCCTTTGGCGGCTTTAAGCAGTCCGGCATCGGACGTGAACTCGGTCACAGCGGACTTGCAGAGTACACGGAGATAAAGCGCGTGCACGTCTCCGCAAGCGCGGATCATCAAAGCAACTTTACCATGAAACTTTTTTCGGATAACCCCAAAATCGGATTTACGCAATACATCGCACCCACCATGGTCATTGCCGGTCACGGCAGCCTCCCGTCGATAAGCCGCGAAGTGGTAAGGCTGGGTGGGAAAAAAGCAATGGTAATCACCGATGCGGGGGTCCGGGATGCCGGTCTTTTGAAACTGGTTCAGGAGGCCCTGGGGGAATTCTGCGCAGGGATATTTGATGACATTTCTCAGGACTCGGATCTCGATACCGTTGACCGGGCCACGGACAAGGCGCGCGAGCTGAATGCGGATATGATTGTAAGCGTTGGCGGCGGCAGTGTCATCGATACCGCCAAAGCGGTATGCGTTACATTGAAAAATGGGGGACGCGCAGATGATCATATCGGCATTCAGCGTTTGTCAGAACCCCAAACACCCCATATCTGCATTCCCACCACCGCTGGTACCGGATCGGAAGTTACCAGCGTGGCAGTCATCAAGAGCAAAAGTGCCGGACGGAAATCTTATATCCTCGATCACTACCTCATTCCAAATACGGCCATTCTCGATCCGGTCTTTACCATCGGCCTGCCGGCTTCCTTAACCGCTTCCACGGCCATGGATGCCATGACACATGCCATTGAAGCTTTGACCAGCACCATGTCCAATGCCATATGCGAAGGGCATGCGCTCCAGGCAATCCGGCTGATCACGGAAAACCTGCCCAAAGTCCTTGCCGACCCCACGGATGAAGACGCCCGACTCAACATGCAGATTGCCTCCACATTGGCGGGATGGGCATTTAACATTACCCAACCAGGACTTGCCCATTCAATGGCCCATACCCTTGGGATGCTGGCAGATGTCCCGCATGGTGCGGCATGCGGCGTGGTGCTGCCGGCCGTCATGCGATTTAACGTGGACTGGGCCACGGACAAGCTTGCCCTTGCCGCACAGGCCATGGGTGTAAAACTCATCGAGAAGAAGGAAGCGGCACTGGCCGCTGCCGACGCGGTTGAAAAATTGATGAAAGATGCCGGCCATCCCACAACAATCCGGGAACTCAATGTTTCGG
>SLIE01000319.1 GCA_007135795.1 Desulfobacterales bacterium | reverse complement strand
TAATGATACTGCTTTAAAATAACGACACCCGCTGCAGCGGGTGTCGTTGTTTGGGCATTTGGGATTTTAATTTTAGATGATGTGATGCTGCCGGGAGTTGGAACTGGATCTGGAGTTGGAAATGATAGGCGGATAATTTCCGAATTGGGGTGATGTGTTACCCGTAGCAAATGTGAGTGCCTGGGACAGATCTAAGACTCGTTTCACATCATCCTGGAAACTCGCCCTATCGGGCTCAAAACAGTCCAGGATGATTGTTCCACTCGCCTTGATTTGTCATCCAGTTCCTCCCAATCTTGATGGCGTCGTTAAAAGTTCCATCTACTTCGTTGTAGTAATTTTGCATTCGCTCGGAATACTATATGTATGCCATCGCAAATGAAAAATTACTACGCCTTGTATATGAAACTTTTAACTTAGCCATCCTTGCATATTTTTCGACTTTTTACGAGATTGTCAATCTTGCGCCGGGCAACACATCACCCCAATTCGGAAATTAACCAATTATATACGGGCAAGGGCTTAACAAGGTATATAAGGGCAAGGGGCTTATAAGCACAAGAGGGGATTATTGGGTTCGTTCAAAGTTGAAAGCCAATCGTAGGTTGGTGCTGAGAGAAGCGAAGCCCAACAAATAAGATCCCAATCAAAGTATTCAGGGTTTGGCTGCTTCTAATCGAAACCAAACAATGACCTTGTTCAATCAACTCTAAATCAGGCAAAATCCCGGTAATTCAATATGAAAACTCTGACGATTGCGCAAATTGCCGATCATGTTGGTGGTCGCGTCCATGGTAATCCGGATAAAACAATATCCCGGGCTGTGGCTTTCGAAGATGCGGATGAGGGAAGTATTACATTTGTCGACAAGCCGGCGTTGCTCGGGAAACTGGTCGATTGCCGTGCCGGTGTGGTGGTGGTGCCGGAGCGCTTTGAAGGGAAAAGTGCGGCCACCCTGATCTTTAGTAAAAATCCACGTCTTGCCTTTGCAAAGGTCATGACATTGTTGTACCCTCGTACGCCGTCCATATCCGGGATAAGTCCGTCCGCTGCCATCGGGAGGCGGTTTGCCTGTGGTGAGGGTGTGGTGGTCGGTCCGAATGCGTTTGTCGGAAACGATGTCACTTTGGGGGATTGCGTGATCATCCATCCCGGTGCGTACCTGGGTGACGGGGTTCGGGTTGACGATGACACGCAGATCTATCCGAATGTCACCATTATGGATGGGTGTATTGTGGGAAAGCGGGCGATCATTCATTCCGGGACGGTAATCGGAAGCGATGGGTATGGCTTTACACCGGAAGGTATCCGGCACTTCAAGATTCCGCAGGTCGGTATTGTCCGGATAGAAGATGATGTGGAAATCGGTGCCTGCAACACCATAGATCGTGCAACATTTGGGGCCACCCTGATCAAGGAAGGGGTAAAAACCGACAACCATGTACATATTGCCCATAATGTTTCCATTGGGGCTCACAGCCTTATAGTGGCACATGTGGGGATCGCGGGGAGTACCAGGGTCGGGAACCATGTCACGATTGCCGGGCAGGCGGGTGTCGGGGGGCATCTGGATATCGGTGATGGTGCGATAATCGGTCCCCAGGCCGGTGTCGCGAAAAATGTTTCGCCCGGCCAGGTGTTATCGGGCACCCCGGCCATCGATCATCGGTTGTGGCTCCGCGTACAGCGGGAGATACCCCAGGTGCCGGAATTGAAAAAGCAGGTTCGTGATCTGGAAAAAAGACTTTCTGCCCTTGCAGAACAAATTGCCGAAACCGGCAAATAATATCCAGCCCGAATGGAATTCAATTATGGTAAACAGTTATGATATTGAGGCGATATGCCGGATCCTGCCTCACCGGTATCCTTTTTTACTGGTTGACCGGGTTCTCGAGTCGATTCCGGGGGAGCGAATTCGGGCATTGAAGAATGTTACGATAAACGAGCCTTATTTTACAGGTCATCTGCCGGGAAAACCGGTCATGCCCGGGGTTCTTATCGTGGAAGGGATGGTACAGGCGGGTGCCTTGCTTTTTTCTGAATCGCTTCCGGTTGAAAAGCATGGGGATGTCTGTTTTTCGGGCATTGACCGGGCACGTTTCCGCAAAGCGGTAATCCCGGGCGACCAGCTTATTTACGAGGTGGAAATAATACGCCGGCATTCCCGTGCCGTTACGATGAAGGCGATAACGACAGTGGAAGGGGTTTGCGTGGCCGAAGCGCGATTCATGGCCCTTATTGGAGGAGCGAGATGATACATCCAACAGCAATTATCGATTCAAAGGCTGAGATAGACGAAAATGTTTCAGTCGGTCCGTATTCCATTATCAATAAAAACGTCAGCATCGCATCCGGCACCGTTATCGGCTCGCATGTCACGATTGACTCGTATGTGAATATCGGACCGGATTGTCAGATTTTCCAGTATGCCTCTGTGGGGACGGTACCCCAGGCCGTCAAGTTCAAAGGTGAGGTCACATATTTGAAAATTGGTCGCAATACCATCATCCGCGAGTTTGCCACGTTGAACCGGGGGACCGAGTTCGGCGGTGGGGTGACCGAGGTGGGAGAGGACAATTTCCTGATGGCCTATACGCATGTCGCCCATGACTGCAAAACCGGAAAAGGGGTGATCATGGCCAACAATGCGACCATGGCGGGGCACATTACCATCGGGGACCACGTCATCATTGGCGGGTTGGTGGCGATTCACCAGTTTGTCCGTGTTGGGGAATATGCTTATATTGGCGGGAAATCCGCCCTGACGAAGGATATCCCCCCTTACGTGATCGCTGCCGGCGACCGTGCAACGCTTCACGGGTTGAACAAGGTGGGGATGCGGCGGCACCAGTTTCCCGACCACACCATTGCTGAATTGAAAAAAGCGTACCGGATCATATTCCGGATCGGGCTTACAGTGAATGAGGCCGTGGAAAGGGTTCTGGCGGAGGTTGAAAATCTGCCGGAAGTTAAAAACCTGGTCAATTTTATTAAAAGTACCGAGCGCGGTATTACCCGTTAACACTATGGACAATGT
>SLIE01000059.1 GCA_007135795.1 Desulfobacterales bacterium | reverse complement strand
CAATCTCTGCGTCCGGCTCAAATTTTAATCCTCAAAATACGTCCAGTATTCCTGCGGTTAAAATTTTCGCCGTCCTTGACCTTGACGAAAAATCCTGGTTTTCGTTCGGGCACTAAATAGTACACCAAAGCCAAACCAATTGTAAAATTGGGACGGAAAATCACGGGTCTTTTCGACGCTGAGCTTTCTACAAATTCGATAAAGATAGCCGGACTGCCACTTTCATAGTAGCGGTTCGGCTTTTTTTGTGACCGTCCTTAAGGTGGTTAACCTCAAAGGGAGGTTGCCATGCCGATTCCTTTTAACGAACAGTTCCAGGGCCTTTGTCTTTCAAAGTCAGAAATGACAGGACACCGCCACAAGATATCTGCTTTCTTGCCTTTAGGGGTTTGCTCGTTTCCTGGAAGAAGGATGAATTCGTTCTTATATTTATATGGCCTCCGGTACTTTCCACAAACAGTTTTATACAACTTAACCCTATTCATTTTTTGGCGTCACGCACAAAATTTATCGTCATTCGGTGCCGGTCTAAAGAGATGGACAAAAAAAACCCGATGTATGCATATCTTTCTCAGGCCGCCAAACCATTGTTACACAATTAGATAATTAAAAACGTAAGGTTAGTTAAATTTTTCATTCAATGGTAAAGGGATTCTTATGCGCCAAATTGTCAATGTTGTTTTGGGTATAGCGTTTTTGACGACAGGCTACTTATTGTTTTGGCCCGTACCAATAGACCCATCGGCTTGGAGTCCCCCTGAAAGCCCTGGTTTTTCCGGTCCCTATGCCAAGAATGACCGATTATCCAATGTTGAAATTTTTCCGCTTCCTGCCTCGCAAGGACCTGAAGACACTGCGGTAGGGATTGATGGCAGGATATATTCAGGTCTTGCCGACGGTTCGATCGTACGTTTTTCACCTGAAAACATTGATGCCATTGAAACCTTAGTCAATACAGGTGGCCGACCATTAGGCTTGAAGTTCCACAATGAACGCCTGTACATCGCGGATGCCTTCATAGGACTAATCTATATTGACGATGCAACATCTGATGGTAATCACAAAATTGAATTGGCGACAGACAAAGTCAATGGCGAAAAGATGCTTTTTGTGGATGATCTGGATATTGCCAACGACGGCACAGTATGGTTTTCCGATGCCTCCACACGGTTCGACCTGCATGACAACATTCTCGACTACATGGAGCATAGACCCAGCGGCCGTCTTATTTCCTGGAACCCGAAAACTTTAGAAATGCAGGTACATTTAGAAGGACTTGCATTCGCAAACGGTGTTGCCCTCGGGCCGGATGACGCATACATACTGATTAACGAAACAATGCGGTATCGTATTACTCGTTACTGGCTCAAGGGGGAAAAAGCGGGATACGCAGAAATTTTTGCGGAAAACCTGCCAGGCTTTCCGGATAATTTGTCCTACAACCACAATGGCCTTTTCTGGGTCGCTCTGGTATACCCGCGAGAAAACAAAATTGATGCCCTTCTGCCCAGACCTTTCTTGCGCAAAGTTATCCTGCGTCTGCCAGAGACATTGCGAGTGAGCGAACCGGAACCCATAGCTTGGGTTGTCGCCCTTGATTATGATGGTGAGGTGGTTCACAATTTGCAGGATCATACAGGTCGCTATCATACGGTTACCAGTGTAAATGAAACTGGCGGCTACTTGTGGCTTGGAAGTCTTACAGCGACAAGCGTGGCCCGAATTGCAACACCGGAATAAGCAAAGACCTGTTGGCGTACCTTGTCGGTTTCCTTTCAATTCTTGACGATTTGTAGGTTTTGGTGTCTGGGAGGGTGTGGCTCGTAAGATTCAATCCAAGTGCCGCTTGGTATTATTCGATTAGGGTCCACATCAATACATCAGGAGGCGCCATGAAAAAATTATCATTCACAGTACTCGCCCTTGCGGTTATTTTGACCGGACTCCCATTTCTGACAGGGGATCTTGAGAAAAAGGACCTCAACGACGAGACCAGAAAAGAGCTTGGCAAGGATTATATCAGGCTTGGCGACGGGGTGGTTCACTACGAGATCAGCGGCCCCGAGGAAGGGGATGTAGTGGTGCTGATTCACGGTAACGCCGCACCGCTTTTTTCCTGGGACAACAACACGATTCCCCTGCGCGAAGCCGGCTTCCGCATCCTCAGATATGACCTCTACGGTTTCGGCTATTCCGACCGACCCACCGTAACCTACTCCCGCGAACTCTATGAACGACAGCTTTTGGAATTGCTTGAACAACTTAATATTGATGGCCCGGTCAACCTGGTGGGAACATCCCAAGGGGGTAGCATAGCTGTTCACTTCACAGCCATGCATCCTGAAAAAGTGAAGAAACTGGCTATCCTGTCCCCGTTCATCAATGTGCTCCCCATGAAGACAATGATCGCCATTGCAAGAACACCCGGCGTCGGGGAATATCTGTCCCATGTTCTGCTTGACCGTATAAATATCAATTATCCGAATAAAGTATTCGAGGATGAGGGCTCCTTACCGGATGAATACACCAGGATGTACATGAAACAGCTTACCTACCGGGGCTTCAAAAGAGCAAGGCTCTCGAACCTGCGCAGCGATGCATTTGCCGATTTTACGCAGCAGTATGAGACGGTCGAAAAGACGAATATACCCGTTCTCCTCAACTGGGGTTCTGCCGATCAGGTGATTATGGCTGATTCCATCGAAAATATCAAAAATGCGATACCTTCCATAAAATACAATGAAGTGGAAGGTGGCGGCCATCTTGTGCATTACGAAAACTCCGGGCAGGTAAATGACGTGCTGGTACGTTTTTTGACGGAATAAAACCTCGGTGCCGGTGACAGCAAAAGAAATATAAAGCATTGAGCGTAACTTACCAGCCCAGGCAGTATTCCCGGGGCTATTAAATTTTGCACCTTGATTCTGGCAATGCGCTCCGGATCGAAATTCACATTACTGGAGGGTCATAGCCGCATCCGCAATAAATACTGTTTTTACTTTTATATTAATAATTTATGAACGATTATCCTTGTTCAATCTTT
>SLIE01000323.1 GCA_007135795.1 Desulfobacterales bacterium | reverse complement strand
TATGCCGACCGGCTTTGCCACGAATTGGTGAGAAGGATTGCTTCTTCCTAAAATCTTCAGATAATGACATCTTCCTCATCGAGAATGCCGGCTGCCAGCAGTGCCCGCTGGTAAGAGGTCGATTCCCGCGACATCCGGACCGTGGCCCCGGAAATGCCGTCAAACGAATTTTGCGCCGTTCGGGTCGCCCCTGTCTCGACATCCACGCCGAACTGATTCTTTTCATTGACTCCCCGGGCATACTGTTCAATGGACCAGTCCACCAGCGACGTTGTTTCCTTTGCGTTCCGCCCGATCAAATAATTCTCGATGGCCCGGGCATTACCGTGCCATCCGCCAAGGCTGAAGTAATCGTAAGTTAAATCAATAGGTTGCGGTTGTCCGTCTTCGAAAGTTACGCCCAATGCCTCCATAAATTCCTGGAGCGTGGCGTCGTTGTCTATTCCTTCAAGCGTGCCGTAACTGTTGACCACATGGGACCATGCAGGATGAACATCAAAAAGCGTGCGCCCCTGGAGTTCCTCCCAGTTTTGCGGCCGGAGATACCCGGAAGCCGAGGTCCTGATGGTGGGAACATTATGTTGGCTTGTAATGGGAAATTCCCCTACGGTCTGGCTGTAGTCGAACCCTTCAGGAAACTTCATTTCGAGCTGATATCGGGTAATCGGGTCGACCAGCGCTGCTGCCACGATTCCGGATTCGTTGACGCCGACCGTGTAGAAGCTCATCTTGTCGACCGTGCAGATTACAAACATGGATTCACCGGGTTCATAATCCTCACCCGGCACGGCCGGCTGGGGGTCGATGGTGTAGTCGATCACCACGGTTGCGTTACCGCTCTGGCGCATGGTCCAGTACCCATCCATAAGGGTGAACGTGTTAAGCTTGACATCCGAAATGGTTCCGTCATCGTCGAGGGTGAGAATGGTTTCAATATAAGTTGTGGCATCCTCAAACTTCACGCCGTCCACCTCGCCTGACCAGGAATATCCAACATATCTGCCGGCAAGCGATTCTTTGTTTTCGTCATTATTGGAAGCATTTTTCTGTTCGGCTGTTTCGCTGATTCCCTCGCCAACGGCGGTGAAGATCACCAGGGAAAAAGCTGAAAAAGCAATCAACGCAACCACAATATATTTGAGCATGACGTCTCCTTCGAATTTGAATTAGATTCGGATAATAACCAAGGCACCATCGCATGAGAGCAACGACGTTTGAACCATTTTCTCTACTAAAAAATAGGATCATCCCGGTTTCATGTCAAATTCAGCAAAGCACTGGATCAGGAGGGAATGAACCCCGGTTCCCGGACTTCAGTCATGACTACCGCCTCTTCCGCACATCCAATAGCGCATTGGCCGCATCCCATGCATTTTTCTTCTATGATTATGATACCGTTATCGGAAAGTTCAATGGCGTTGAACCAACAGCGATCCTGGCATTCTCCGCAGGCCGTACAAAGATCTTCCTTGACGTGCGGCCTGAACCGGCTCGGATCGCACAGTTCGACCCCATCGGAAATCAGAAGCGTAAACGATTGGCAGCAGCATCCGCAGCAGTTACAGATAAAATGGCCAATGCCTGCCTTGTTAATGGTGACGTGGACCAGGCCTCCTTCCTGAGACCGCTTCATGATCTCCAACGCTTCTTCCCTGGAGACCTCCCGGCCGGTACCGCGCTCTATGGAATAGTCCGCCCCCCGGTTGACCTGGAGACAGACATCGATCGGGGCGTTGCATTTTTTCATGGTGGTGCGGCAAGTGCATTTGGTGATGGCCAGCCGATCCGCTTTTTCGATCATCTCCCGGACGCTGTCCGGCGCGAGTATCTGTGACTTTTCCATTTCGAGGCTCTGGTTCACCGGTATCACCCGGGTGAAGGGGCGGGGGAGAAACTGGGTAAACACGGGTGCCACCTGGGGCCATTCTTCCTCCATATAAGTGCGCCACAACTCGTAGAATTTTTCTGTTGCCTCGGGCCAGACAATGGTGGCGTCATGAAACTGGGCGATATGAAGCGGGGGGTTCCATTTGGTGACGCCGTCTCTGGTTTTTTTGAAGGTCAGCCCTTTACGGAACATGTCATGCAAATCATTTTCGATCTCTTCGATATCTTTTCTGAATTTAACGGACATCTCCGCTGCGGTCCCAGGTAGGCTGATCAGAAGATTTGCCTGCTCTTCGGTAATCATCGATTTCAGGATTTCCGGTATCCATTTGGAATCGTTGTGCAGCATTCTTTCGGCAAAGACCGAGTATGATGAGCGATCTGTCATGTTATTTCTCCCTTCATTAGGTTGTTCATATGTCGTTCATATGTCGTTTATATGAGAATTTCGTTAGAGCGTGGTCTTCACAGAAATTGGAAGGTTTTTCTAATTGTCAGGTTTTTATTGTAAGGTTCGAAGGAAGCGGTTGTCAAATATAATATAATTATATCGGATCCATATCCTGAAAGGAGTTGGTTGCTGAGGCCAGTGGTAGAAGAAAACGGCAAGCTGAGGCTGCAGTGCTTATTGACAAAGTACCGATCAAAAGATTTTCTAAAGGATTTACCCGTTTTCCCCCGGGTCCACGTACCGCTCGAAGAGCTTATCGATGGCGCGGGGATCCCCGATAAACGTCAGGTGATCGCCTTTTCTCAGCTCGGTTTCCCCGATTGGCTCGAAGCTTTCTTCCCCCCGACGAAGCATGGCCACAAAACCGCCGGTCGGGATGTCGATTTCGTGGATTTTTCTGCCCACGAGCGGCATTGTGGCTTCTTCCGCGCCGATGAAGAGTTCCAGGAATCTGGTGTCCCGAAGGAGTACTTCCTTGAGTGTTTGGGGGTTTTCGATTCGGCGAAGGGCATCCACAAAAGATGGGTTCTCGGCACGCCCTGCGAGTTCAGCCATTATCCGCAGGTGTTGGGCAGGCTTTTCCTCCGGGCTGACAAGAACAATAATGCCGTATACCTCGCATGAGTTGATTGCCGGCTGTGACGGATCATCCGGGGGCAGAAAGACACAAGTGCCGCCATGGGCCCGGGTTATGACCATTTCGGAATGTTTTAT
>SLIE01000069.1 GCA_007135795.1 Desulfobacterales bacterium | reverse complement strand
CCTTGATCTGCCGTTTATTCATTTTGCGTCTCCTTTGAAAACAGCGGCTTTTTACTTAATCATCTTCACCATTTGCATATCTTTTCAAAAGATTGTCTTAGCTGATATTATTTAAAAGAACCCGTTCGTTAGGGGTATCCCCAAAAAATAAGAGGGAAAATCATTTTTGCAAAAACAAACCGGTAATGCATGGTTTGTTGCAGGTCGGTTGTTTCCATAGGCTGTGGTAACGACCGCGATACCTCCATCATTCTGATTTTATGTAGCGTTTTCGTATGGTAACCAAACCGGCGGTGCTCAGGATGGCAAGACCGGAGAAGATGAAAATCATGCCGGCGATTTCCCAGGGGACCGGAACTTCCCCCAGGGCGATCCAGGCGGAAAGAACCCCCAGAACGGGAGTGGCGAGGGTGCCCAGTCCGGCAATGGCGGCGGGCATTTCCTGGAGGGCGAAGAACCACAGCGACCATGCGATTGCGGTGGCAAACACGGCATTGTAAATAACCGCCCCGATGAAATAGGGCGACCAGATGATCGGTTCGGGTTCCAGCAGAAGGGCGATCAGGAGGAGCGGTATTGCGCCGGTTGTCAGTTGCCAGGCGTTCAGCGCAAAAAGATCGACCTGTACCCGGCTGCGCAGGTGCTTGTTCCATACACCGGCCAAAGCCCAGGAAAGACCGGCAAGTACCGCCAGCAAAGAGCTGAACAGATCCGGTTGTTCCTGCCACGGATGAAACAGAAAGACAAGACCCGTGAAAGCGGCGCCGATGGCAAACCATCGCCACCCCCCATATACTTTTTCGCCCAGAAGAGGCCAGGCCATCACAAGCAACCAAAACGGCATGGTGTAAACAAGGACGGCTGTTTTTCCCGCACCACCGGCAACCAGCGCCCATGTCGAGAACCCGAAAAACCCGGTTGTCTGTAGAAGACCAAGAAGCAGGGCGCCCGAAAGCGAACCAGGTGCCAATGGGCGTCTCAGCCACGCGGCAATCAGAAAAAGACCGGCACCGGCGATCAAAGCACGGATCATGCCGAATGTGAACGGCCCGCAAAAGGCAAGCGCCTGCTTCACGACCACCCAGTTGTAACCCCATATCAGTGAGAGCACAACCAGCCCGATTACGGGTAACCACTTTTTGCTGATGGGCATTTTGACTCCGGGCTTAGTGTTCCACAGGGTTAAGGTTTTATGCTCGGAGAGGATGAGCACAGTTTTATTCAGGCACCTCATTATGTGGTAAAGAAAAGCGATAACAAGGTTTCATATAAGGTGGCTTCATGTAAAGGACAACAGGAGTGGAACAAGTAATTTTTCATCGATCAGGGGGAAATTGCGAGTTGATATCAATGGGTAATCAATAATGTCAACGCCCATTTTCCTGATACGTTCTTCATCCACGCCCCCTGCGTAACTGCCGTTAGCCCTGTCCACGATGATAAAGTGGAGCACCTGCTCTGTGGCAATTTTGATCGGGTTATCCTTTTTCAGAAAAGACAGAAGTATCTCTACCTGATCCGCCAGGCTAAGCCCGATGGCTTCGGGATCCGGGCCGGTATTGGGAATGTAGATTTTGGGGCATGACACGTGGCTTATTGTATCTCCCACACCATGGGGGAGCAAGTTTGAAATCAGACTCGAATAAAAGCTTCCCATGGGGTAGACAATCATGTCGGCTCTTCTAATTAAGGCTTGAATGTGTTTTGGAAGAAAGACATCGGCCGGCAGTGGATGCGTTTCTTTTTCAGACAGCGTTATCTGTTTTATCATGCTGTTAAGCGGCATGATTTCCTTCCCGGTGATCAGGTGTTGTCCTACAATGGTTTCATTGTTTTCCAGCCGGACGGTCAAGTGAAGATGTTTATCCACAACAGGCCGTACAATCCCGCGTACATGCGTCAGTTCTGAAAACAGGCATATGGCCTGATCGAGTCGCCGGTGATGCGACAGGTAAGCGGATGCAAGCATCAGGTTGCCGATGCTTGCTCCCCTAAGATCAAAATCGCAAGGCATACGTTCCATAAAGTTATGAAGATAATCCTGAATGATCTTTTGCATTGGGCCGGACATCCCGGCTGTGAGCGGGTGTTCCCCTGATGTCATTCGGAAAAGTGAATCCAGCAGTTCGTCGGGTGATTCGGTTCTCGGCATTCTGTAGGAAAAAAGCGCGCACGCTTCTGGGTTGCCGGTGCAAGATGGATCTGAAAGTGCAATCAGCCGGTTTCGAATGTCCCCAACTGCCGGCATGTCAAAGGCTTTTCTCAGGTTTGCGGAACTCCCCCCTGAATCAAAAGGGGTGATGATGTGCATGGAATTGTGAGTAAATGCTGCCAGGTGGTGACTCAAAGACTGAAGCGCGCTTCCCCCGCTGAAAAAAAGAATCCCGGGGCCTGAACTCGGATTATTTTCATACCAGGCCAGCTTTTTCGTGGCCGGTAGCGAAATTGTGGTGTCGTATTGAATTTTGTTTTTATTGTGAAAGCTTGCCATGAGCCTTTTGGGGAAGTTTTTGAGAAAATTTAATTCAATACCAGATTGAAAAACCGTTTTTTCGGCAACGCGTTTCCAGGCAATTCCTGAACCTGCATGCGTCCTTTTCGAGTTGAACAAAAAATCCGGTTTTTCACCTGGCACAATCAAAAAAATAAACAGTGCCTCCGGACTTTTACCTCAATCTGTATTGAGTTATTACTCTCTCGGTGGACCACTGTCAAGGTGTTGCCATTATTGCCATTATAATGGTGTCCGGCTATAGCAAGAGTTGGGTATTTCAGGGGCGATACATGAGGATCGCCCCTTTGCTGGCTGCTGGTCGTAAACAGATGCCCTTCATACTCCTTCTATGGATGTCGTGAGGTGGTGCATTCTGTTAAAATAAGAATAAATAGCTCAGGGTCACTTCTATATCAGGGGCGCCATCATCCATTCCCAAGCCCACGTTCCCGCGAACATGTGTTCTGGGATCCAGGGTGTAATCGAAGCCGCCTGAAAAAAGCAGGTAATCGTGTCTGCTTTCGGATACCACTTCACCAATGACGTGCAGGTTATCAT
>SLIE01000307.1 GCA_007135795.1 Desulfobacterales bacterium | reverse complement strand
TTTGCCGCGCGTATCTGCGCTGAAAACCGGTGGCCGTATTTAAACCCGGCGGCAAAAAACATGGCCCATTTCCTGTATCGTCGCAAGGCCGTGACCGGTTCGAAATGCAAACGCATTGTCTCCAGCATACGCCTTGAACAACGATAATACATGTCATTGTCGACCACAAGCCCATTCACCCACTGAGCCGGGGTCCACGGATTGGCCAGCACGATCCGACCGATCGAAATGCCGTCACACCCGGTGGTTTCAATCATCCGCATACCGTCTTCGACATCAAACACCTCACCGTTGCCGAAGACGGGAATGCTCACGGCCTTGCTCACCATACCGATATAACCCCAGCGGGGGGGACGCGTGCGACGATCCGGCGCAACCCGGGGATGAAACGTCAGGGCGTCGGCGCCCGCCGCCTCAAAGCGTCTGGCCATATCCACGGCAGGCCCGGGATCATCGGTCCACCCGGTACGGAATTTTATAAATACCGGGATTGAAACCGCATCGCGCACGGCGGAAACAATCGCCAACGCCTGTGCCGGTGTTCTCAGAAGTGCCGCTCCGGCATTTCGTTTGCAAACGGCAGCCACGGAACACCCGAAATTGATATCCACCCCAAAAAAACCGCAGTCCTCGATCCTGCGGGCGGCATCCGCCATAACCGCCGGCTCGGACCCGAATATCTGGCATACCAAATACGGCAATTCCTCATCCCGCCACCTGAAGACCAGTGAATGCTTCGGGTTTTCCCGGGGGACGGCTTTTGCGCTGCACATTTCGGTAAACAAAAGGCCATACCCGCCGTAGTGTGCCACAACCTCCCGAAAAGCGACATGGGTGTAGCCTGCCATGGGTGAAACGAGCAATCGGTTTCGCACCGTTTTCCCCCCTATGGCGATCGGTTGGCTCAAAAAAGTGCTGATTTGGGTAGAGATTTCCATTGACATAAATATCTTCGTGAAAAAAAACAGTCAAAATGTTATAAAAAATGTCCAAACTGCCGGATGAACCTTTCCGTCAGATCTTTGAACCGACTTTTCCGTTCAGACACTACTTACCAAACTTTTAACGCCGGAGGAAGCATGAGCGAATATGAATTTTATCAAGTGGTAAAAAAGCCACCCATCGCATGGGTGTACCTGAACCGACCCGACAAGAAAAACGCTATGAATCCACCGGCATGGAAAGAAAGCATCCCCATATTCAAGGCGCTTGATGCAGACAAGAATATTCGCGTCGTCATTATTTCCGGCAAAGGGCCCTGTTTTTCGGCGGGGATCGATCTCATGGCAATGGCCAATGAACTGCCGGAGCTCATGGATAACGAGCAAAAAGGCGGCGTCAAATGGCGCCTGTTGAAAAAAATAGGCGCGCTTCAGGATGCCATAAGCTGCATCGAGTGGTGCAGAAAGCCGGTCATTGCCGCGATTCACGGCCACTGCATCGGTGCGGGACTTGACATGGCGACTGCCTGTGATATCCGGATATGCACCAGCGATGCCGTCTTTTCCCTCAGGGAAGCAGCGGTCGGTTTCGTGGCGGACGTCGGGGTCCTTCAACGCATACCAGGAATCGTGGGTCAGGGGTATGCCCGGGAACTTGCGTATACCGCAAAAAATTTCGATGCCAATAGCGCCAAACAGATGCTCCTGGTCAACGCGGTATATGACGACCATGACGCCCTGATGGCCGCTGCAATGGAGATGGCCGAACAGATCGCGGCCAATTCTCCGCTCGCAGTGGAAGCGTCCAAGGATGTATTGAACCACGGCATGGGCAAAACAGTTGACGAGGGACTTAAATATGTGGCATCCGTAAGCACGAACATTATCCCTTCAAAGGATCTCATGGAGGCCATAACCGCATTTGCCGAAAAGCGGAAACCGAAATTTTCCGGGGAATAAAGATCCGGAAACAAACATTTAAATAAAGTAATTCAGCTGTAATGAAAATATATCTGCATAACCTGGGGTGCGCGAGAAACATCGTGGACGGCGAAGTCATGCTCGGGGAACTGGAAAAAGCCGGACACCGGGTTATCGATGACGCCACCAAGGCCGAAGCCATCGTTGTCAACACCTGCGGTTTTATCGAGTCGGCCGCGGAAGAGTCTGTGGACGCCATTCTCGAGCTTGCCGGCATGAAACAAGCCGGCAATTGCAGAAAACTCGTGGTAACGGGATGCCTTCCCCAGCGATATCGTGACGATTTGACCATGGAATTACCGGAGGTCGATGCATTTCTGGGAACCGGCGCCTACGACCAGGTGATTTCAGCCGTAAACGGAGAGCTTGGGGCGGGCGCGTGCATACTGCCTGAACCGGCTTCGATTCCGCTGCATACCCACCACACCATGCGCGTCCATTCCACATACCCCGTGGCTTATGTCAAGGTCATGGAAGGGTGCGACCGGCACTGTACTTACTGCATCATACCGAAACTGAGGGGAAGATTACGGAGCCGGCACCCGGACGATGTCATATCCGAAGTTCGTGCGCTTGCGGATCAGGGTTTTCCCGAAATTGTCATCATCGGACAGGATACCACCTCTTACGGGGATGATATCGGCCCGGACGTGAATCTCGCACACCTGCTCGGTCGGGCGGCCCAGGCCGCGCCCGGATCATGGATCCGTTTTTTGTATGGCCACCCGGACCGGATAGATGATGCGCTTCTTGAAACAATGGGTCAATACCCAAATATATGCCAATACTTCGACATCCCGATCCAGCACGTCAGCGCGCCTGTATTAAAACGCATGGGACGCGGGATGCACGACAATGACCGGCTCGAAAAACTGTTCAACCGAATCCGGAGCGCCCTTCCGGAAGCGGCCCTGAGAACCACGGTCATGGTCGGGTTTCCCGGTGAGACAACCGCTGATTTTGAGCAGTTATCCGCTTTTATCCAAAAAATCGGCTTTGATCATCTCGGTGCATTTGTTTACTCGGACGCGGACGACCTGGCCTCGCACGCACTTTCCGGCCACGTTCCCGCAGAAATCGCAGAAGACCGCATGAACCTGATAATGGGGCTTCAAGCGGATATCTCCCTTGAAA
>SLIE01000151.1 GCA_007135795.1 Desulfobacterales bacterium | reverse complement strand
CCAATCCGGTATCGTCCATCCTCGCAATCCACGTATACCTGCCTGGGATCTATACCGGATTCCAATGCGGCGGCCGCAGTGAAGATTTTCATGGTTGACCCCGGTTCAAAAGGATCGGTCAGCGCACGGTTACGCCATGCACTGTTGGGAAAGTTTCCGAAGCTGTTCGGGTTGAATGTCGGGTAATTGGCGATGGCTCTGATCTCACCTGTGTGAGGGACCATTGCAACCGCAATTGCCGATCGGGCGTTGTGTCGGCGCACCGCCCGCTCGATTGCCTGTTCGGCTATATTCTGTATGTTGATGTCAATGGTTAAAACAAGGCTTTTCCCCTCGATATCCGGCGCAGTTACTTCTTCCCTCTGGAAAATCCTTCCCAGCGCGTCTCTTACCACTGTCTGGCGGTAAGCGTTGCCTTTCAGATATTCATCATAATAATACTCGATTCCTTCCAGGCCATTTCCGTCGATACCGGTGAATCCCAATACCTGCGCACCCAGATGCCGATTGGGGTAAATCCGGGTATAATTTTTTATGAAATCGAGCCCTTCGGGTATTTTGGCCGAAAGAACCGCCGCCTGGTTCGGTGATGCGGCCCGGTCGATCCAGACAAACGGTCTTTCGGATGTCATGTTCTGGAAAACCCGCCCCCTGTCAACACCAAGAACCTCTGAAACAATACCCGCCGCATTATTCGGATCCTTGATCCTGGAAGGTCTGGCAGCAATGGATACCGCATTTGCAGTAACCACAAGCTCCCTGTGCCGGACATCGTATATGCCGCCTCTCCTGCCGATGCTTTCAAAATCTCTTGTGTACTCGGACGAAGCACGGACAGAAAGCGCATCGCCTGCAAGTACCTGCAGGTGCATGGCTTTGAACCCGATAATCAGGTAACAGATCGTAAAAACGACGCCGACAATAAAAATCCGCCGGTTTCGCTTCAGGATCGTTTCTTTTTTATTTTCTTCAGACTTCATGGCACAACGATTATCTGCTCGGGTTTTGGCGTTTGAAGCTCCAGTTCGCCCGTTGCGTAGCGCCTAAGGACTTGTGGTGAGGTAAGACGCGCTTTTTCAATCTTCAGTTTCTTCTGATAGTTTAGAAGACTTTCATGTTGCATTCGTACTTGCTCAATTTCGTACCCCATTCTGCGGGTTTGAATGCCGCACCAGGTGTCGAAAAAAGCTGCTGCCAAAAATAACAAGAGACAACCCATCCCCTTCAACAGCATTTTCGGTGGAAAAAGATCCGGCTGATACTTTTTGTTTTTTCCCTTGTTTTCACTCACGGTCAACCGCCTTGTTTCTCTTTGTATCGCAGGTCCGGGAAATTTATCCTACACGGTATCCGGCATCTTTTCCGCAATCCGCATAACAGCGCTTCTGGACATCGGGTTAATCCGCACCTCTGCTTCAGAGGGACGAATGGGCTTGCGGCTGACCAGTTTGATTTTCGGCTTATGAGTGCAGATGCAGACCGGTAATTCCTTGGAACATTTACATTCTTCAGCCATGTCACGAAACCGGTGCTTGACGATTCTATCTTCAAGCGAGTGAAACGATATAATGCATATCCGCCCCCCGGGAGCAAGCCGGTCTATGGCCTTGTCCAAAAACCTCTCAAGGACTTCCAGTTCCCTGTTCACTGCAATCCTGAGGGCCATGAATACCCGGGTCGCCGGATGGATGCGACTCTTTGCGGCCGCTGCTTTGGGTATCGCAGCCGCTATAATCTCTACCAGTTCACCCGTTTTAACAATTTCACCCTGACGCCGCCGTTCCACGATTCTCCCTGCGATCCGTTTTGCCCATCTTTCTTCTCCGTATTCCCGAAAAATCCTTTCAAGGGTATCCGGATCCGATTCGTTTACAATAGCGGCTGCGGTAACGGTCGTGTCCGCATCCATACGCATATCCAAAGGCTGATCTTCCGCAAAGGTAAATCCACGCCCGGAGAATTTGATCTGATAGAGAGAGAGACCCAGGTCCACAAGAATACCGTCCACCGCATCGATATCGAGACGGGTAAGAACAGACGGCAAATTTACAAAATTATCATGAACCAGATGAATGTTGGATGAATAAGCGCTCAAAACCTGCCGGGCTTTTTCAATGGCCTTGATATCCTGATCGATACCCACAAGCGCCCCGCCCGGCATTATTTTTTCCACAATGGCAAGCGAATGTCCCGCCCCGCCAAGTGTGCAGTCTACCATGATTTTTCCAGGGGCGCAGTTCAACATGGAAACAGCTTCATCACGCAATACGGAAACATGTTGATACGGCATCGTCTTACAACCCCAATTTGGCTATTTCGTTCAAAACCTCCTCGTTTTGCAAATCCTCTTCTTCAAGTCGCCGATTTTCAGCATCCCACTTGTCTCTTGCCCAGATCTCAAAGTGATCGAGCACCCCGACAAGAACAATATCTTTTTCCAGATTCCCATACTCTCTAAGTGAGGGGGGAACAAGAATACGGCCATTTTTATCAAGAGGGCAATCCGATGATCCACCGATGAAAACCCTTCGGAAACGACGCATGGCGGCGCTTTTTTCAGCAAGGCGGAGTATCCTGTCTTCTATTTCATTCCACTTGTCATAGGGGTATGCCACAAGGCTGCCATCCATTTTGGACAGCATCAAGCCCTCGCCGTCAGCACCTGAGACAAGGTCCCTGAAGCGGGCAGGTATGATAATCCGCCCTTTTGAATCGATTGTATGGTATGAGCTTCCCCTGAACATACGCCTCCAGAAATATCCACTTTGCTCCACTATGAAGTAAATCTATAGTATCAGGAGAAATTGTCAAGTAAAAAAACTATATAAGGTTAAAATCTATATATGATTCTAAACAGTTCCTTGCCTAAAATAAAGTTCTCTGGCAAGCGACAACGTGGGGGATTTAAAACAGAAAGGATTTTGGGTGTGTTTGATCGATATAGTGTGGCGGGGGGGAAGGGGGAAGGGAGGTCAAAGGAAGGTCAAGGGAAGGTCAAGGGCAAAGGCAAGTTTCAACGGTGTAGTATGCAGCTGCGGGGTTTTTTCTGGGAGCGCCAGGCTCTTG
>SLIE01000065.1 GCA_007135795.1 Desulfobacterales bacterium | reverse complement strand
GCGAAATTTTGGTGAGTGCATCCATTTTCTCGGCTGACAGCGGTGAAATCAACTGCGCCGCGGTATACGGAAAGATACGAACAATATTGACCTTGAATGATTTTGAAAAAAGGGTTTCGAGTTCCTCGTTGGCCTCCTTCATGTTGGAGAAAAACCATAAATCACCGGTTTCGTAGTGCCAGACAAGGTCGTACATACTCGGTGTCGCTGGTATCCTGACGTACAACCGGTGGAGCACATCATCCTTAATTTCGCGCTTTTCATTTTTGGACAGATGCTCCCGTTCCGTTTCCGTCAGCCGTTTTTTTACCGCCATGTTGTAATGCTTATTGACGATTTTGGCTGGAATCGTTTTTTTATCAATTCGAAGCGACAGGATAATGGCGGTCCCGAAGACAAAATCCGTGTTGTCGAAATCCGGGTTAAATGGATTATCCGGTGTCGTCCACCCGACGCTCTTTACGGCCGGATCATTGTCTATATCGCGGATCATATTATTTTTCAAACCATTGCGGACGGTGTCCATAACCGGGTCGGTAATGCTTTCCTTCACACTGTACCGTGTAAGTGAAAGAGTAGATGATAACAACTGCATAATTGACTGCTTTCAAGGAGTTAAATGTTTAATGGGTTGTAAGCTTCACAATTCAAACACCAGCATAAGAGCATCGTCATAACCCGTTCGACTGTTTTCAGGCAAGCCCTTTTTTATTATTCTACCTGACCGGGCTTTCTCTGATTCGTTGTATGACCGCTATATCAAAAGAATTTCCTCTGTTTCTAATCTACTTCGTTATAGTGAGTTTGCATTTACTCAGACTACTGTATGTATGCCATGGCAAATGAAAAATCACCACTTAGCCATCTTCACCGATTTGTCACTTTTTACGATTGAATCAATCTTGTCCCTTTACATAATCGAAATTATCTGTTTCAAATAAAGACTTTGCATCAAATAAAAACACTACACTGAAGTAGATGTTCTCGACGCCATCAAAACTGGCGCTGATAATACCGGTTGGTCTGATCTCTGACCATACAAAATGATCAATTTCAACCGGGTGCCCCCTGGGTATTGCCCGTGGCAACAATTGCAGGCGGTTACTTTACAGCAATTGGCGAAGCGCAGATTAGCGACCTGTGGGCTTGCCGTTTATCACAGGCCCATCCAAAGCAAGCCATAGAGATATAAACGCTCTCGTGCAGTTGCCAGAGCAATACCCGTTGCCGTCCGGAGGAAATTGTCCTTTGATCGCAGACGGTGCCCGGGTGTTGTCCCGCGAAGAAGGATTGTTTAATTACATCTATTAATACGATATGACACCACATGAAATTTATTGCCGATCTCCACATTCATTCACGATTTTCCAGGGCAACGGCCCGGAATCTTACCCCTGAAAATCTTTATATCGCGGCCCGGAAAAAAGGAATCACGGTTGTTGGAACCGGGGATTTTACCCATCCTGGATGGCTTGCCGAACTTAAGGAAAAATTATCCCCGGCTGAACCCGGCCTGTTCAAACTCAAAGACGACCTTGAAACCGCATGCGAGGCGCAACTCAATATTTCAGGCAAGCATCCGGTCCGGTTCCTGCTCAGTGCGGAGATCAGCAACATATATAAAAAAAACGGGGCAACCCGAAAAATTCACCACCTGGTCTTTTTATCCGGATTTACCCAGGTGGAACGTCTCAACAAACGCTTGTCCGCCATCGGCAACCTGAAGTCCGACGGACGGCCAATTTTAGGACTTGATTCAAGAGATCTCCTTGAAACAACACTTGAAACGGCCCCTGACGCCCTTCTTGTTCCAGCTCACATATGGACGCCGTGGTTTTCCCTTTATGGCTCCAGATCAGGGTTTGACAGTATAAAGGAATGCTTCGAAGATCTTTCAGATTATATTTTTGCCGCGGAAACCGGTCTCTCATCAGATCCGCCCATGAATTGGCGGGTTCCGGATCTTGACGGCATTACACTTGTTTCAAATTCCGATGCCCATTCCCCGTCAAATCTCGGTCGGGAAGCCAACCTTTTTAATACAGCACTTTCCTACGACGCCATTTACGATGCCATCAAAACAGGGGATCCCAAGGCGTTTAACGGAACGCTTGAATTTTTTCCTGAAGAAGGGAAATATTATCATGACGGTCATCGCAAGTGTCAATTCCATCTCCATCCCGGAAAGACCGCCGCTGAAGACCAGATATGCCCGATATGCGGTCAAAGACTAACCATGGGCGTATTACGCAGGGTTGAAATGCTCGCCACACGGGCAGAAGGAGAAACGCCCCCGCTCACGCACCCGTATTACAGCCTGATTCCCCTTGCTGAAATCCTGTCGGAACTGTTGAAAGTCGGTCCGAAAACAAAGAAAGTGAACACCGCTTATGAAAAAATATTAGAGATGCTTGGGCCTGAACTCGAAGTGCTTCTTCACACGCCGAAAGACGCTTTGGCCGATACCGGAATCCTGCTTCTGGACGAAGCCGTCTCGCGAATGCGCGAAGGCCGGGTTCATCGCATCGCCGGATATGACGGTCAATACGGACAGGTAACCGTATTCACACCCGAAGAACGCGACCAGCGCCTTGGACAATAATAGCTCTTTTCATTCCCCCACTCGCCAAACGTCACGACTTCGTAAAAAAGCCGCATACACAAACGAAGTGCTTGAAAGACGAGCGCTCGGACGCATCGTGATTTCGGGAAATGGCGCACTTGGGGAGCCCAAAAAGCCTACATTCCAGTTTTCTTTTGGCGTAACAGAAAAACCAGCGGTGATGCCTGAGCAAGGGAACAAAAACCGACAATATCATTTTCCCTGTTGAATATTTCAAATGATTTTGTCAATATAAACTCTACGGGTTGAATTTATTAGAGCATCAGCAATCATCGGTAGCGGTTCAATAAATTGCCACCAATTTTCCGGTAACCATCTATTATATGTGAACAACAAAATACCAAACTACCGTTTGGTATTCTAGGAAACCTGGCCAATGGAATGCCGGACATTCAGCGCAATGATGATCGGACCCCGTAATACGCAGGAAGATGCTATTACTGATGGGAAAAAAGTTTTTCAGGCCGAT
>SLIE01000246.1 GCA_007135795.1 Desulfobacterales bacterium | reverse complement strand
TTTCAACAACCTGTCAACCACATGACCTTGTATCGCATTCAAAAAAAATGGAGAATCAGAATATATGCATTACCTTTGTATTATTAAGGTCAAGCGAAATCGATCCATTCATTTTTAAACCGCTCTGAAAGGAAAAAATCAATAATGAAAACCTGCATCAGAAGACCAATCCTACTCGTCGCAGCAATGTTCCTCTTATTATTATTCCTGTTCCCTGCCGTCAAAACCGGTGAAGCACAAAACCTTGACGTTCCTTTTGTGCCTACTCCGCACGAGGTTGTAGAAGCAATGCTTGATGTCGCAGGGGTCGGCCCGGGCGATTATGTCATCGATCTTGGTTCGGGGGATGGCAGGATCGTAATCGCTGCTGCCCAGAGAGGCGCTTTTGGACACGGTGTGGACCTGAACCCCGTCAGAGTGGAGGAAGCAGCGGCAAATGCAGAAGAA
Source organism: Desulfobacterales bacterium (assembly GCA_007135795.1). Classification (GTDB taxonomy): domain Bacteria; phylum Desulfobacterota; class Desulfobacteria; order Desulfobacterales; family Desulfosalsimonadaceae; genus B1SED10-16. Next base: position 2,648 of record SLIE01000246.1, on the reverse strand, counting down.
GCAGGCGTTACCGACAAGGTGATTTTTCTTGAAGGAGACCTGTTCAAAGCTGATATCAGCAAGGCAACCGTCGTTACCATGTACCTTCTGAACACTGTAAACAGAAAACTGAAGCCCACTCTTTTCGAACAACTCCAACCGGGTACACGGATCGTATCTTATTCGTTCAACATGGGGCTGTGGGAGCCGGATGAGCATATCCTGGTTGACAATCGTGATGTTTTTTACTGGATAATACCCGCGGAACTCAGCGGAAGCTGGGAATGGACCGGCAACGGGGAAAATTATATCATGGATATTAAACAAGAGTTTCAAGAAATTACCATCGAACTCCGTGCAGGGGACAATTCATTGCAGATCCGGGAACCGATAGTCCGTGGCGATCGGATCAGTTTTATCGCAGAAGATCCTGGCAACAAGAACCGTTATGCTTTCAGCGGACGGGTTGATAATAATACCATAACCGGCACAATACAAACCAGGGGAGAGCAACGCGCCAAAATTGAAAACTGGGATGCCACCCTGAGGTAACGATGAGTAAATCACGATCCAGCCAGCCACGCCCTTCTTTCAACACATTCAGTTCAATGGCCGTGGTAATTGGAATTGTTGTCGGCATCGGTATTTTCCGCCTTCCCCCGATAATCGCATTGAATTCATCCTGCGAGTTACAATTCCTGCTATTCTGGGTTGCCGGAGGATTCATCTCTCTCATGGGGGCCCTTTGCTATGCCGAACTTTCTTCTTCCATGCCGAATGCCGGGGGCGAGTATCATTTTTTGAAAAAAGGGTTCGGAGATGCAACCGGCTTTTTCCTCTCCTGGGGACGCATGACCGTCATACAGGTCGGGTCGATTGCGCTCATCGCGTTTATCCTGGGCGATTACGCCACTGTCATACTCGATCTCGGCAAATACAGCGCCTCGATCTATGCCGCTGCCATGGTACTTATCCTGACTGCGCTCAATATTACGGGAACCCGCCATTCCAGCCGTACGCAAAATATTCTGACATCCGTTATCCTCCTTGCCCTTGTCACGACCATTATTGCCGGGTTTATTTTTACACCGGGAGAAACTTCCCGGTTAACCCTCTTGGAGAAGGATACACCGGTTTTTTCCAGCGGTGCCGCGGGGCTTGCTATGATCTTTGTTTTACTGACATACGGGGGGTGGAGCGAAGCTGCATATCTTACCGAAGAACTCCATAACGCAAGAAAAAGTATCGTCCGCGTTCTGTTTTTTGGTATCGTTACGATAACAACATTATATCTCCTTGTTAATATAAGCTATATCCATGTATTGGGGTTTGATGGGTTGAGGGAGTCGGAGACGGTGGCGTATGATTTCACCGAGCGGATATTCGGTCCCGTCAGTTCCTTGGTCGTTGTAGTGCTTGTCGTTGTGTCCGCCCTCTCCACGGCCAATGCCACCATCATAACCGGAGCCCGGACAAATTATGCGCTTGGACGCGATCTCAGGTTGCTCGGGTTTATGGGGAAGTGGAACGCGCGCAGAAACACCCCTGTCAATGCCCTTCTTGTCCAGGGTTTCATGTCGCTTTTTCTGGTCGGCATTGGTGCCTGGTCCCAGCAAGCCATTGAAACTATTGTTGATTACACGGCTCCGGTATTCTGGGTGTTTATATTACTGACAACCTTGTGCCTGTTCATCTTCAGATTTCGAAATACCGTGTCGGCTTCCGCGTATAGAATTCCCTTCTACCCGATTCCCCCGCTGTTGTTCCTGTTTGCCTGTGCGTACATGCTCTATTCGAGCCTCGTGTATACCGGGAAAGGGGCAGCCGTTGGCGTGATCATTCTTCTGGCAGGATTTCCCGTCTGGTGCCTGGCCAACCGATACCAAAAAACCAAGCTATAGTTAAATTGGTCTTGCTGCTGCCCCTCTGCCGAAGGCCAAAAATTTTCCGCCTTTGCATTTTGTCCTTTTCCCGCCCTTTTTCGATGTATTCCGTGGGCTTGGGGTTTATGTCCTTTGATTTTTGTTACAAGCTCTATATGCTGTTAGGTTTATTTTCGGAAACGTCAAAAAACAACATATATAAGACCTGAAAACCGTTCCAATGAAAGGGTCGGAAGACGAAAACAACTGATTGATCGGATAATTCCATGGGATTAGCGGGCAATCACCGATATGGGACTTTTTACAATGCCATCATCATTTAATTTGACAAAGCCGGTAGCATCAAACAAAATAACTCTGCGTGATGATCTCCCCAATGCCAATGCGATCCGGAATCAGGATCTTTGAGAGGGAAATGTCCTGGCGCTCTTGTTCCTCGGTGAAAGCGGATATGAACCAGACGCCAGTGCCCCAGGAGGCTATGGGAGTGGCGACTGTTTCAATTTGGGTTTTTGAGAGGTTGCAGCTGACGACCTTTTATTTAGTGCCCGAACGAAAACCAGGATTTTTCGTCAAGGTCAAGGACGGCGAAAATTTTAACCACAGGAATACTGAGCGTATTTTGAGGATTAAAATTTGAGCCGGACGCAGAGATTGGCGAAAAAGACGGTTTTCGTTCAGGCACTAGTTAAATCGTGCGACTTTGGAACTGCAGATGCCTGGCAATCTCATTGATATCGAGGTGATTCTTCTGTATTGTGTAAACCTTTACCTTGCCTTTTTAAC
>SLIE01000313.1 GCA_007135795.1 Desulfobacterales bacterium | reverse complement strand
TGGGAATCACATTGATTCGATAAAACAGATCATCCCTGAAACGCCCCTGTTCCATCAGCTCCTGGAGGTTCCGGTTGGTCGCGGTGATGATGCGGGTGTCGATGTTGATTGAATGGTTGTCCCCGACCCGCTCGATCACCTGGGCTTCAAGCACGCGCAGCAGTTTGACCTGTGTGGCCAGCGGCAGATCGCCGATTTCATCGAGAAATATGGTGCCGTTTTTTGCGGCTTCGAACCGGCCCATACGGTCCTGGTAAGCGCCGGTAAAAGCGCCTTTCCGGTGCCCGAAAAGCTCGCTTTCCAGGAGCGCATCATTTAGTGCGGCACAGTTTACCTTTATATAAGGGTTCTTGTTTCGCCTGCTGATGTTGTGGATTGCCTGTGCGACCAGTTCCTTGCCGGTACCGCTTTCACCGAAAATAATCACGGGTGCTTCAGAGCGGGCCGCGTTTTCGATCAGGTCATACACCTTTTGCATGGGGAGCGAATTTCCCAGAAGGCCATGAAAACTGTTTTCAGAACATAGTTGACTGCGAAGTGCCGAGATTTGTGTTTCCTTTTCCGTGAGCTCGGTTATGTCGGTGATCGTTTCCACGGCGCCGATTACGTTTCCATCGCTGCCTCTTAGGATGGAGGCATTTTTCAGAACGGGTATGAAATCCCCTTCTTTTGTCTGGATTACCGCTTCGCGCATGTTCAAAAAACCGGTTTTGAACAGATGGCACCAGTGTTCTCCATTTTTTTCAAGCACCACATTACATATATTACAGTTCAAAAAAGTGCAGGGTTTCCCCAGCAGATCATCCCTGTCGTATCCCGTAATCTCCGACATGGCACGGTTGACGGAAACGATCACCCCTTTTTTATCAACAATCATCACCCCGTCCTTGATCGTATCGACCACGGTCTTCCAGTACGCATTCAAGTCTTTTTCATTCATACTTTCTTCCCCTTGTGATGTTAAATATTTAACACCTGCTAAGTGTTAAAATTAAACAAATTAACACTTAGACACAACAAAAAAATGAATACGTCGCCATTTTTCGGGTTTTTTGTTGTTGGCACCACTGTTGCAAAGATTTGTTTTAAAGAGATTCAAGTATGATGAAATCGTAAATCCGTTAAGTATCGATCCACACAATCAGGAATTGATGCCTTGAGACAAGAGGCCGACCATATAATCGATTTAAGGGGATTTATCATACCGATCGCCCTGCTGAAAGTAAGCCAGGTGTTTCGCGAGATGTTGCCGGATCAGACGCTCGAGGTCCTTTGTTATGATTCGGACATCAGAAACGATTTGCTGAAAATATTGCCCGCGCTTTCTTATGAATTGATTTTTGCCGAAGATACCCGGGATGGCAACTCGTTTCGGATTCAGATGAAAAAAAAGCATTATTAAGGATACGATAATGACGTTAAAAATCGGATGTTACGTATGTCACTGCGGTATCAACATTGCCGGGAAGGTGCGGGTCGATGAAGTTGCCGCATTTGCCACCACGCTGAAATCCGTCGTTGTTGCAAGGGATTACAAGTTCATGTGCTCCGATCCCGGTCAGGAGATGATCGAAAAGGACATTCACGAGTACGGTCTCAACCGGGTGGTTGTTGCGTCCTGTTCGCCGCGCCTGCATGAAAAAACGTTTCAGGGCGTCTGTGCAAGATCCGGCATCAATCCTTATCTCTTCCAGATGGCATCCGTTCGGGAACAGGTGTCATGGGTCACCACAGACCCCGATGATGCCACGAGAAAAGCAAAAACACAGGTGGCCGGGGCGGTCAACCGGGTTTGCCATCATGATAAACTGGAAACCCGGCAGGTATCCGTTCATCCCGATATCATGGTCGTTGGTGCCGGTATCGCCGGGATGCAGGCGGCCCTCGATATCGGCAGGGCCGGAAACAAGGTCTATCTCGTTGAAAAGGCACCCACCATTGGCGGGCACATGCTCCAGTTCGACAAGACGTTTCCCACGCTCGATTGCGCTGCGTGCATTGGCACCCCGGTAATGGTGGAAGTGGGACAGCAGGCGAATATCGATTTGATGACCTACTCCGAGGTCACCGATGTGACCGGTTATATCGGCAACTATAATATCACGGTTCATCGCAAACCCCGATACGTCACCGAAGGTATCTGTACGGGGTGCGGGGAATGCGAAAAAGTCTGCCCGATAACGCGCCCCAGTGAATGGGATGTCGGGTTGAAGGAACGCCACGCCATTTACCGGTCTTTTCCCCAGGCCGTCCCCATCTCCTATGTCATTGACAAAACCGGAACAGCCCCTTGCAAGGCCACCTGCCCGGCGCATGTCTCCATCCAGGGGTACATCGCACTGATGAATAACGGGAAATACCGGGAGGCGCTCGATCTTTTCCGGCAGGCACACCCTTTTCCGGGCGTCTGCGGGCGGGTTTGCCATCATCCCTGCGAAGGGGAATGCAGCCGCAACGATGTTGACCAGCCCATGGCAATACGAGATCTTCATCGTTTTCTCGCGGATTGGGGGATGGGAGACTCGGAAGCGGTGGTCCCTGAAGCACCCAAGGCCGGGGATGAAAAAATCGCCATCATCGGCGCCGGGCCGGCAGGACTTTCAGCAGCATACTTTCTGGGCCTCAAAGGGTATGCCGTTACGATATTTGAAAAACTTCCCATGGCCGGCGGCATGATGGCCGTGGGAATTCCGGCGTATCGCTTGCCCCGGGATATCCTGGGGTATGAAATAGAACAGATTGAAAAAATGGGCGTGACCATTCGGACCAACACGGTTTTCGGCGAGGATATCACCCTGGAAAGTCTGAAGGCGGACGGTTTTTCCGCTGTTTTCATGGCTGTGGGGCTTCATGGTGGCCGGCGGCTGGGGATTGAAAACGAGGATGTCCAGGGGGTTCTCCAGGGGGTTGAGTTCCTGCGCAATGTGGCCATGGGAAAAGAGGTCGCCCTCAGTGAAAGCGTCCTGGTCATCGGCGGCGGCAACGTTGCCGTAGACGTGGCCCTCACCGCCAAGCGGAAAGGGGCAAAAAACGTCACCATGATATGCCTGGAAAAACGCGAGGAGATGCCTGCCTGGGAGCACGAAATCGAAGAAGCGCTTGAAGGAAACATCGATATTGTCAACTGCTTTGGTCCCAAGACGTTGATGGTCGACAAGTCTGCCGGCCGGGTGTCGGGGATCGATTTCAAATGCTGCACGGCGGTGTTTGACGAAAACGGCCGGTTCAACCCGGCTTATGACGAAACCGTTTGTCAGCCGTATTTTGCGGATACGGTGATCGTCGCCATTGGCCAGTCGGCGCAACTTGACTTTGCAGATTCGCAGCAGATCGCCGTTTCCGGCAGGGGCGGACTGGAAGCGGACCCGGTCACCTTCCAAACCCCGCTTGAATGGGTCTTCGCCGGTGGTGATGCCGTTTACGGGCCTAAATCGGTGGTGGACGCGGTGGCGTGCGGCAAGGAGGCCGCAGAAAGTATTTACCGGTACATCAATGGCATCGATCTCATGGAAGGACGCGACAAGAAATGGGATTTTGCGAAACCGGACATACCCGCTGACGCCGTTGACGGGATGCGCCAGGACCGCGTACCGGTCAAATGCCTGGTCCCGGAAAGCCGGGAAGGGAATTTCTGCGAGGTATACGAAGGGTATTCCGAGGACCAGGCGCGCCTGGAAGCCTCCCGTTGTCTTGAATGCGGGGTCTGCTCCGAGTGTTACGAGTGTGTCAAAGCCTGTCAGCCCAATGCCATCAATCACGAGATGCCGCCTGTCGACCGTGAGGTCAAGGTGGGGAGCGTTATTATCGCCACGGGGTTTGATATCATGGATCCCGAACCCCTGCGACAGTATGGGTACGGGAAGTATCCGAACGTTTTCACGAGCATTGAATTCGAGCGTTTAAATAACGCCACCGGTCCGACCGGCGGTCAGATTCTCATGAAAAACGCCCTCGGCGAGTTCGGGGGGAAACCCAAAAGCGTCGCTCTGGTTCACTGTGTGGGAAGCCGGGACGCCAATCATCATGAGTACTGCTCGCGGGTATGTTGCATGTATGCCCTGAAATATTCCCACCTGATCAAGGAAAAGGTGGGTCATGATACCGAGGTTTTTGATTTTTACATAGACATGCGATGTTTTGGCAAGGGGTATGAGGAATTTTATCGCCGCTGCCAGGAGGAAGGGACTAACTTCATCCGGGGGAAGGTGGCGGAGATCACGGACAAGGCGATTTTTCCGGAAGAGGAAGGGAAGATTATCGCTATCGGCGAAGACACCCTTCTCGGCAGACGCGTACGGGTGCCGGTTGACATGGTGGTGTTGTGCATGGCCATGGAAGCCCGGCCGGATGCGAGCAAAATCTGCCACCTGTTCGGTATCAGCCAGGGAAAGGATGGGTTTTTTCTGGAGGAGCATCCAAAGCTGGGTCCCTTGAACACCTCCACGGACGGAATATTCCTGGCCGGTGCATGCCAGTCGGCCAAGGATATCCCGGATACGACCGCACAGGCATCCGGTGCCGCGGCAAAGGCGCTTTCCCTGGCGCACAGGGGAGTGGTGGAGGTGCCGTCCGCAATTTCCTGGATCGATCCGGATATATGTGCCGGATGCCAGGTCTGTATCGGGCTGTGCGCATACGGTGCCATCGAGTTTGATGCGCGCCGGGGAATTTCCGTGGTCAATGAAGCCCTGTGCAAAGGGTGCGGCAGTTGCTCCGGGTTTTGTCCGAGCAATGCGGCCCGGGTACGGCACTTCAAGCCTGTCCAGATACTTGCAGAGCTTGAGGGGATTCTCGACACGATTCATTATGTGGGGTTGTGATGCGGCAAAGTCCGCAGGATGCAAAAACGGACGGGGAACGGCACAACGTGGCGCAGGCGCACATACAATAGAATAAAACAGATTGAAGAACATACGAAGCGGAGGAAACACTCATGGATGAAGGCTTTGAACCAACAATCATCGCTTTTGTGTGCAACTGGTGCACGTATACGGCAGCGGATCTTGCAGGGACATCCCGTTTGTCATACCCCAGCAATGTGCGGCTCATCCGGGTCATGTGCACGGGGATGGTGGACCCGAAGTATATCATAAAAGCGTTCCTGGAAGGGACGGATGCCGTGCTGGTCAGCGGGTGCCATCCCGGGGACTGTCATTATATTAACGGCAATTACAAGGCACGCCGGCGGATGAAACTGCTCAAAACCATTCTGCCCCAGTACGGGTTTGATGAGAAGCGGATCAAGTTGACGTGGATCGGGGCATCCGATGGCATTCAGTTTGCACAGACCATAAGAGACATGGTGGTTGAAATCAAAGCGCTGGGACCCAATGAGGCAAAGCAGGCGGCGGTTGTCTGATATCCAATATCGGGTTTGGCGATAAACAGCATAGAGGTATGGAGGCATTTCATGGCAAAAACCGCTTTATACAATTTAACCGACGGGGGTTTGCAGGCGTCGCTCGCATCCCTGTTCAGGTCCATGCTCGAGCAGGGCCTCGTAAGCGCTGTAATGGCACCAATGCGGCTTTCGCCAGGCGGCGGGGTGATGCAGACGCTCGTTACGGATCCGGCACAGATGGATATGATCGATCTCTTTGCGCCATCTTTCCCGCTGAACGCCGCTCGCCTGGTATCCCGTTTGAGCAAAAAACCGACCGGCGGAACGGTTGCGGTTGTTTTGCGACCTTGCGAAATCCGGGCGCATGTCGAGCTGGTCAAACTGAAGCAGGGATCCATAGATGATCTCATCGTTGTGGGGATTGATTGTCCCGGTGCATTCAATAATGCGGATTACGGGAAAATCGCGGCGGATGAAAGGGCCGGGTTTACCGACACGTTTCTCAGCGCCGTTCTTTCAGGTGAAACAAGCTTTGAAAACGGTCTTCAATTATCGACGGCGTGCAGGGCTTGCGTTCACCCGGTGCCACACGGCGCTGATGTGTCAATCGGGATTTTCGGCATTGATATTGACAAACAGTTTCTTCTGGGTGCGGAGACGGAAAAGGGTGAAGGCATCCTGGACGCCCTCGGCTTGAGCGTAACCGAAGCGCCCGATAAACGCGACGCCGTGATTGAATCCCTGATTGCCACGCGCGAGACGTTCAGAAACGAGATGTTCGAGGCGACGCATGAAAAAACCGATACCCCGGAAAAGCTTGCCAACTATCTGTCCGGGTGCATCAATTGCTATAATTGCCGGGTGGCTTGTCCGGTGTGTTACTGTCGTGAATGTGTTTTTGTAACGGATGTGTTTGACCACGATCCTTACCAGTACCTCCGGTGGGCACGCCGAAAAGGGAAGATTCGGATGCCCACGGATACGGTTTTCTATCATATAACCCGGATGGCGCACATTTCAACCGCGTGCGTGGCGTGCGGGCAGTGTTCCAATGCATGCCCCAATGATATTTCGTTGATGGAACTGTTCAGTATGACCGCGCATGCAACCCAGGCGGCGTTCGATTACGAAGCAGGCAGAAGCCTGACGGACGACCCGCCGTTGTCGGTTTTCAAGGAAAATGAGTTGGCGGATGTCGTGGAGGTAAAACATTGAGATCGACGTGTAGACCCCAGAGTATAGGATTCAGGGATGACGGACCGGGGTGTAAGGGCCATGGTCACGGACAGGGGCACCAGTGCCAGAGAAACCGGTGTACGGGTCAAGGTGCGGGATCAATGTGTAAGCGACATTGTTCCCGGTCAACGGAAATGACGGGTTGTAAAATAGCGCACCGGGAAAAAGGCCTTGCACGGTCGGGGGCTATACTCGAACCATTGCATCAACCGGGTCTGAATCTTGTAATGCCCAGACGATCAGCATGTATTTGTAAAAAGGAGTCCTGATATATGAAACCCAAGATCGGACGAGCCCTCGTGGTAGGCGGTGGCATAAGCGGTATCCGTGCCGCCCTGGATCTGGCTGAAACAGGGTATCCGGTTACCCTTGTGGATAAAGCGCCCCATTTAGGTGGCATTCTCAGCCAGCTCGACAATCAGTTTCCGACCAATCATTGCGGCATGTGTAAAATGCTTCCTCTTGTCGAGCGGGATGCCGGATCACAATATTGTCTCAGGAAAGGGCTCTTTCATGAAAATATCGATATCCGAACCTCTACGGAAGTGGTCGGAATCGAGGGGGAAGCCGGTAGTTTTACAGTGCGGCTGAAAAAACAACCGGATTTTGTGAATCCGGAAACCTGTATCGGCTGTGGTGAATGCACAAACGTATGCCCGGTCGAGGTTGCGGACGATTTCAATGCCGGGTTGGGGAAACGGAAGGCCGTTTACCTTCCCGTGCCGCATATGATGCCAAATACATATGTGATCGATCCGGCGGCCTGCACACGGTGCGGTGAATGCGTGGGGGTATGTCCTACCGGCGCAATTGGTCTGTTCAGGCAGGGACGTCAGGATTTCAGCGTATTGGTTGTGGATGACGAATATACCGTGCGTGATTCAATCAAGGAATGGCTTGAGGAAGAAGGGTTCTCCGTGGAAACGGCCGCTTCCGGTGAAGAGGCGCTCGAGTTGCTGACCCGGCAGACGTTTAAGATGGTTCTGCTCGATATCAAAATGCCGGGGATGGATGGTGTGGAGGTCCTGAAAAAAACAAAAGAGATATTTCCCGAGATGGCGGTGGTCATGATGACTGCTTACGCCACCGTGGAAACAGCGGTCGAGGCGATGAAAACCGGAGCCATGGAATATCTCATGAAACCTTTTGACCCGGAGGATCTGGTATCGAAGGTAATAGCGGTATACGAAACCCAGGAAGCGTCAAAGGGGGAACAGATCAGTGCGGGGACGGTAATTTTCTGTGGCGGGACGAGCTGCTATGATCCGTCTGTCGGGAAGAACACCTTTGGATACAAGCAATATCCCGACGTGGTGACCGGACTTGAGTTCGAACGCCTGATCAGCGGCACCGGGCCCGGCAGCGGCGGGCTCGTTCGCCCGTCCGACGGTAAACCGGTAGAAAAAATTGCGTGGATACAGTGTGTCGGGTCCAGGGATCTGCAATCCGGGTCGGATTATTGTTCGGGCATTTGCTGCATGTTCGCGATCAAGGAAGCCATGCTGGCAAAAGAGCACGGGCCGGACAACCTGGAAGCGACCATTTTTTACATGGACATGCGGACACCGGGTAAAACCTTCCAGCGATTTCGGGACAGGGCCGAAACCGAATACGGCGTTCGTTTTACCCGGGGGCGGGTGCACACGGTTTACCAGGATGACAAAACGGGCAAATTGTTGCTTTCCTATCCGGGTGACGGGAGCAAGCGAATTGAATCGGCGTTTGACATGGTGGTACTGTCCACTGGGCAAAAACCCGCTTCAGGTGCGGAACGGTTGGCAGAAGTCGGGGATTGCGAATTGAACCAGTGGGGGTTTGCTGCAACGGAACCTTTTTCTTCCGCTGAAACAAAGAAGGCCGGAATTTTTTTAGGCGGCTCATTCTCAGGACCCCGGGATATCGCTGAATCCGTTATATCCGCTGGTTCCGCATCACTTCTGGCCTCTGTGACGCTTCATGCGACAGGGGGCGGCATGGCAGAAGTCGTTGGGGATACGCCTGAGTATATCGATGTATCCCATCAAACGCCGAAAGTACGGGTACTGCTTTGCGAATGCGGATCTTACGGCAATGTCGATTTGGAAATAATCGCCGTATCACTGAAATCCGACCCGGCTGTTGAAGATGTCTTAACCGTTCCCGGCGTGTGCACGGCTGAAGGGTGGGACGCACTTGTTAAAACCGCAAAACGCAAAGGGTATAACCGTCTTTTATTGGGCGCCTGCATGCCTTATGCGTATACCCGGCGGATCAAGGATCTTGGCGCCGAAGTGATGCTCGATCCTTCCCTGATGGACGTTGTTGATATCCGAACCCCGTGGATAATCAGTACGGACGGAATTCCCAATGCGAGTGCCACACAACAGGCGATCATCCGAAATCTCAAATCAGGCGTATCGCGTTTAATCGGTATCGACCCGTTGCCAAAATCTTCCGTCCCCGTGATTCGGGGAGCCCTGGTTGTCGGCGGTGGCGTTGCCGGAATGACCGCAGCGCTATCGATTGCGAATCACGGGTATGATGTTGCCCTTGTTGAAAAAGAAACCGGGCTTGGCGGGAACCTCGACTGGCTTAAAAACACCATTGAAGGATGGGACGCTGCGGCTTTTAGTGAAAATCTCCAGCAGCGCGTGGAACAGCACCCTAAAATTGGACGCCATCTGAACAGCACGGTCATCAGCTCTTTTGGTGAGGTGGGTTGTTTTTACACAACCATTGAAACCCGGGAAGCCGCCCCGGTGACGCTTCAGCACGGGGTTGTCATTATTGCAACCGGCGGCGGGGAAGCTGGGACAGAGGCTTATGGGTATGGAAAAAGCCCGGCGGTCGTCACCCAGAAGGAATTGGAGCAGAAAACTTTCAGTAAAGAAATCGACTACAAGACAATCGATACGGTTGCCATGATCCAGTGCGTGGGATCCCGGGAGGAGCCAAGAAACTATTGCAGCAGGGTCTGTTGTGCCTCGACGCTCAAGCACATTCTGCATATGAAAAAAGAGAACCCGGACCTTTCGATATACGTTTTTTACAGGGATATGATGACTTACGGGTTCACGGAAACCTGGTTTACGGAAGCCCGGCGCGCAGGGGCGGTTTTTATTCCTTATACGGTGGATGCCCGGCCGGAAGTCATGGTTGAAGACGGTGCTTCAGGGGTAAGCGTTACCGCTTATGAACCGCTTCTGGAAGCCAGGGTTCAAGTCAATGCCGATCTTCTGGTCCTTGCAACCGGGATCGTACCGACATTGCCGGTGAGCCTTGCCAATGCATTTGGTGCGGGGATCGATGACGACGGGTTTTTTATGGAAGCCGAGCCCAAATGGCGGCCGTTGGACAGCTTGAAAGAGGGCGTTTTTGCCTGCGGAATCGCACTTGGACCGCGCTCCATAACAGAGTCCGTTGCTACGGCCCAGGCCGCTGCCCAGCGCGCACTGCGGATATTGTCGAAAACGGCGCTTTCAAGGGCTTCCGTCACTGCACGGGTCAGACACAGCCTTTGCAGTCTTTGTGAACGTTGCATTGACGTCTGTCCTTATGGTGCCAGGTCCGTGGATATTGACATGCAAAGGGTGCTGGTTAACGCAACCATGTGCCAGGGATGCGGTAATTGTGCCTCGGAATGTCCGAACAGTGCTTCTGTGGTGGATGGGTTCTTTGACGGACGGATGCTCGACATGATCGACATGGTCCTTGATTGATGGTTGGGAAGTGATGTTTCGGGACGCATCTGTTTGATCAAAGCAAAGCACTTGAAAATATACGGCTGGAAGGAAACAAAATGATACCTGCAATTGACAGACGTTCAGGGGAAACCCCTTTGACCTTAACGCAAAAACTTGCACCCGTGCGAAAAACGATCCTGGCTTGCATCCAGTGCGGCACATGCAGTGGGTCATGCCCCAATGCAGCGGCAATGGATGCAACGCCCCGGCACTTGTGGCGGCTTTTGCTCACGCACAACGAGGAAGAAATATTTAAAAGCCGTACGTTTTCCCTTTGTTCCAATTGCTATTCCTGTACGCTCAGGTGCCCTCGGGGACTACCGCTGACCGATGCCATGAGTTTGCTGAAGCAGATTGCCGCCTCGGAGAATCTCGTACAATACAAACAAAGTGTTCGTTTTTATAAAAGCTTCATGGAGAGCGTCCGGCGTCATGGCAGGGTGAGGGAAATGGAGTTTATGACACTTTATTTCATTTCCATGAGAAGCCCGGTGATTCCGCTTAAATTTACCCCGCTCGGCATGCGCCTCATGGCCAAGAGAAAAGTATCGATGGAGATCCCTTCAAAAGGAACCCAGAAGTTGGATGCCTTATTCCGAAAAGCCAAGGAAGTAGAGGAACAGTCATGAAATATATCTATTATCCCGGTTGTTCACTTGAAGGCACGGCCGCGGAGTACAATCTTTCCACCATGGCGGTTCTGGACGCGCTCGGGGTCGAGCTCGTGGAGCTGGATGACTGGACATGCTGCGGTGCGACCGCGGCCGAAGGGACGAGTCACCTGCTTTCCTTTGCACTTCCAGCCAGAAATATCGCCATTGCGGAAAAAATGAAAAACAAGTGCGATATTCTTGTACCCTGCAGCGCCTGTTACCTGAATTTAAAGCGGGTCGAACGGGAAATCCGGGTTGATCCGGCACTGTTGAAGAAAATCAACCAGGTGCTGGCAACCGAGGAACTGGTACTCAAAGGGGATATAAAAACCAGGCACCTGCTGGATGTACTGGTTTCCGACATACCTGTGGAGAACATCAGGGCCAAAGTGACGCGGCCGTTTGAAAATCTTTCCATCGCCCCTTATTACGGGTGTCAGTGCCTGCGGCCGTATGCCGTGTTTGATGATCCTGAGTCACCCCGTTCCATGGAGCCGATTATCACGGCATTGGGGGCTTCTGTTTACGACTGGGATATGGGTGGTAAATGTTGCGGCGCTTCGCTTGTGAGTACCGCACCGGATGCCGGTATCGAATTGGTGGCCGCCCTGCTGGACGCGGCCCAGGGTGCCGATGCCGTAGTAACGGTGTGTCCCATGTGTCAGATGAACCTGGAAGCGTACCAGAAGCGGGCTTCGAAGAAACGACATACGCACTACGAGGTGCCGGTTCTGTATCTGCCGCAACTGATGGGTCTGGCAATGGGGCTCTCTGATGAGCAGGTCCGTCTCGATCTCAATTTATGCGTGCCGAATTCATTCAAGCACAAAGCGTTGCTTGCAGCTCAACCGTTATAAATATGGGGACGATGGCGATATGAAGCGGTTAATTTCCGAATATGGGGTATGTATTACCCGGAGCAACATTCGGGAGAGCCTGGAGACAGATCAAGGCGAAGTGAAGCAAAGCATCCTGAACTGTCTGAGCCCGATAAGGGCGAGTTTTCAG
>SLIE01000173.1 GCA_007135795.1 Desulfobacterales bacterium | reverse complement strand
TGGACAGCAGGTGTGCCTTTAATACCGGGACCGAAATAATAAAGTGGTTCATGGCAATGACCGGCATGAAAAACTCCGGAAATCTTGGACATTCAGAATTGTCAAGGCGCATCAATGGTTCATTGTTAAGATCTGCCAGCGACACCTTTTTTCTGGATGCCAGTTGTGTATATCCCAATGTTTCAAAAACTTCCATGGTGGTATAATCCGGATCGCCGATACCTTCGGCGATCACAACAGGGGCCTTGCTGAACGATCTTATATAATCAATGATTGCCTCACAGCATTCAGGGGGCGTTGTTATTGGAAACGGTTTGTTCGTTACCAGGTTGGGCTTGATCAATATGGCACGTTGTTTCGCTATGACCGGGCCCGCACCAATACTGTCGAGCACTTTCGGCACTGAAGATGCGTAGTCGACAAATTCGATGACGGCGGTTTGTGTCATTACTTTGTTTCCTGTTCTTTCACGTTGCCCGTCGCATCGGTTTCCTTACGTTTGGCCGGATAAAATATCATGGTTGCGGCAATCTCATTATCAAGATACTTCGCGGCGGTCTCATTTATGTCCTCTACTTTCATGGATGCGTAATCCATGAATATTGTACGGCTCCAATCAATCTGTGCGGGGTGCCGGGCAGCACCTCTAAGTACTGTGTTGAGCCAGTAATTGTTTGTCCGCAGCTGGTCTGTGATACCTGCAAGCATCGGTTTGACGGCTCTTTCAAGTTCGTCTTCGCTAACACCATTTTCTTTCAGGTCTTCTGCAATTTTTTTGATCTCACCTTCTATTTTGTCCGCAATATGCTGGTCGATGCCGGCATGGGTGATGAACAATCCATATCCCCGGTATGCGCGACTCGGCAGGTTGTGCGATCCCTGGCTGTATGTTGCACCGAGTTCGTCACGTATCCTGATCCGCATACGGTCTGAAAAAATGTCGGACAGGATTGACAGCCGCCTGGAGTTTTCAATGTCGTAGATGTCAGTCGTTGGGTAGGTGACGACCAACAGGGCCCTGTCCATCCGGGTAGGCACTTCGTGTTTCAACCGTCCCTTTTCAGGGAAAACCGGTTTTCGATCATCCTTCTGATCCAGGGTGCTTGCTGAACCCGGAGAAAGGGTGCCGAATAATTCGGCTGCAAGCGTTATCACGGTATCAGGGTCTATATCTCCGACCACGGCAAGTTCCATGCCGGTGGTTTTTTTCTCCCGCTCGATCCATGTTTCGATATCGCTTAATTCGTTGCCTGCAAGTGTTTCAAAATCCGGCAAACCAAAACGGGTATCCCCACCCGCCAAAAATCGCAGTCCCTTGAGTTGCAATCCACCTTCGATGGCATGTGAAAGCGATTCATGTTGCCTTTCATACTGCCTGACGGCCATTGAATAAGCGGATTTACGATAGGCAGGGTCTTTCATATGAGCGTACAGGAGATCCAGCAAAAGCGCTGTTTCGTTGCTGACCGCGTGACCGGAAAAGGAAAAAGCGTTTTCTTCAACCGAAAATGATACCCGGGCATTGGTGCCGGCGAGCGCGACACGCAATTGGTCAATCTCCATGGCACCGAGACCACTCAGGTTGACGACGCGTTGTGAAATTTCCGCAAGTCCCTCATTGTGCCTGGGCTCTGATTGTCTACCATTTCCGAATCGAAGGGCTGCGAGAACCTCGTTCGATCTGAAATCCGTCTTTTTAACAAAAAGCGTTACCCCGTTTTCAAAAAGAACACGTGTAATGCCCAGGTCTTCGATGTGCTCTTTTGATTTGATCGTACCCGGCTCATCCGGTTTTTCGAGATATGGAAATGGAACGGCTTCAATTTCCACAGGGGCTTCAACCGTCTGTGCACTGCTTTTCTCGTAAACTGAAAGAATTCTTTTTTCAGGTGATTGTTCGCTCGTTTTCAGGTCCGCGTTTCCGGTAACGAGTACGAGTCTGTGATCAGGGGACCAGGCTTCTTTAAACGCCTTGTTCAGTATTTCCACGGTGACTGAATCGACTACCGGTTGGAAAAGCGCCTGCCGGGTATCCGCCAGGAGCAATACGCGATCCTGGTTCAAATCGTTTAAAAACTGCCCGGTAATACTTTTGTTTTCCCGGGTGGGGACGGCTTTTGCCGCCTGCTCCAGTTGTGCTGTAACTTCCTTTTTGACGCGGTTTACTTCTGATTGGGTAAAACCGTGAGACAGTGCCTTTCTCAAGCTGTTTTCCAACACCTCCAGTGATTCTTCCCATTGTTCAGGAGCGCTCTCGGCGCTGATTTCCGCAGCCCGAACATATCGGAGATAATACCCCGAGGATATGGCTGCGCTGGTAAACGGTGAATCAGGCTGATTCAAAATAGTGTCCAGGCGATGGTTTACAATCTGATTGGCCATCTGTTCCAGTAGTTGGTTTTTCCTGTGATCAAAGCTGTCTGCGGGTTGATCCTTACGGGTGAGGACTTCAATTGCCACCCTGGTGCTGCCGCTTTCCGCTTCATGATGATAAAAAGGTTTTATGCCACTATGCGTGAAATGGCCGAACTCAGGTGTTTCCGGTTCCGGCGTCCGCACTGCGATATCGGAAAATCTTTTCTGTATGATCTTTTCAGCAGTCGGGATATCGATATCGCCAACCATGACAACGATGAGGTTTTCCGGGCGGTACCACGTGTCGTAAAATGTTTTTATGAGATTGCGGTCCGCGCCCTTGATAACCTCCCGTGTTCCAATGGGGAAACGTTCGATTATCCGGGTGTCTGGCATTCCAAAGGCCAGTGTCTCCTTGAATGTCCGGTAAGCGGGCGAGTCTCTGGTTCTTTTTTCAGATAATATAACGGGTCTTTCCCTGTTGACTTCTTCTTCCGGGATCAGCCCGCCGGCGGCATAATCGCGAAGAACAAGCAGCCCTTCTGAAATGCTGACAGGATCTGATTTCGGAAGGTCGATATCATATATGGTATGAAAAAAACCGGTGCGCGCATTTACATCAGGCCCGAATTTCATACCGATTCGCTGGAAATATTTTACCAGTTCTCCCGGTTTAAAATTTTCCGATCCCATAAACAGCATGTGCTCCAGGAAGTGCGCGATTCCGCGTTCATGTGCATCTTC
>SLIE01000008.1 GCA_007135795.1 Desulfobacterales bacterium | reverse complement strand
CCAGGGTGTGTACCTGCCCTTTCGCAAGCGACTTGATCACCGGGTCGATGCCCAGGAGGCCAAGGTTTCCCGGGGAACTTTTCTCGAAAATCATATCGACGAGACGGATTTCCTGTTCGCGTTCGTATTTTGCGGCTGTTTTCAGTGCCAATTGTTTTAAATCGCTGTCTTTTGAAGTCGGTTGCGCAGTGAATTCACCTGCAAGCCGCTCTTGAAGGTAGCTGTGCAGATGCCCTTTCAGCCAAGGCCTGCTTCTGTCATCCGGCGTGCCGATGATGAGCCTGGTGAATTTTTGTTTCTTGAAGTATTCAAAAGTTTTGTCCGCGGCGTCCCTCAGGTGCCGATGAAAGTGCTCCTTGATATGATCTTCAATGCCCTTATCCCCGACACCTGAAAAAACGCCCATGATCGATTCACCACCACCCCCTACGGCCATGCTTTCCTTGGTGCGCACGCGGTCCGGGACTTCGTCGTGGATAAAAATGTCCGGATGTTCCTCAAAATCACCAAGGTACAGGGAAAAAAGCCGTGTATGTCTGGAATCGGTAACCAGGATAAGATAGCGATGGAATTCATCGAGGAGCAATGAAAGCGGTCTGATGTAGGGGTGCGCTTCCACGACCATTTTCCCGGGAAATGACACCGGTAACCTGAATTCCTGCCAGAAACCGGTCGTGTCTGCAAAAATGACAACCAGTTGCGTGTTTTGAAGACGTTGAAGGTTGCTTGTGGCATATTCTTCGATATTGGCAATCAGGCGGTCTACTTTTCTTAGTCGGTCCTTATCCAGGCTCTCCTTGATCTTGTTTCGTGTGTTGTGGATCAGGGGGTTCAAATGGGCCGTAATACTGTCATTGGGTATCACATTTAAATACAGGCTGATCATCAGATCATCCGTTTTATTTTTATATTCCAATAAGTTTTCGAGTTGTTGCCTGTAAATTAACATGTCGTCTCCTTTCTTCTGCACGATAAACGGTGAAAGATTCGCCGATTAATAGATAAACCATGCGTCGATCACTGTTGTAATCCGCGGTGTCACGCGAGCCTGACTCAAAGAGCAGCACCTGATCGATCAGACTTGTCGACAGGTTCGAGACACTTCTTGATAAAATGACGGGTTGAGTTGCATGTTCACGAACATATTGTCATGTGTTTTTCGACATGCAATCTGAAGCCGGCATAACCAAGGGGGAAATGCTCATCGACGGTCAGGCACGAAATCGTATTTTTCTATTTATCAAGCTAATTGTCAGTCGATTACATGTCAAGTAAGGCAAGGCGCCACAAAGATGTCGTTTCTGCGGCACGGGCGAAATGAAGGGGGTCGTTTTTATCCCTGGTTTTGGGGTGGACGGGCTGCGTGTCGATTTTATCCAGTATCTTCAGCCCTGCTTTTTCAATGGCGTTCATCAGCTCAACACGGGTTCGCAGTCCAAGGTGTTCCGCCAAATTCGAGAGTATCAACCAGCCTTCCCCGTTTGATTCCAGGTGTTCGGGCAGTTCATTGATAAACCTGTAGAGCATACGGTTTTCCGGGTCGTAGATCCCTTTTTCCATTGAAGTGGCGGGACGTGCCGGCAACCATGGCGGGTTGCAGACAACAAGAGGTGCCTTTTTTGAGGGAAACATATCTGCTGAAATGACTTCGACCCGATCGGAAATTCCGAGTTGAGTCATGTTTTCCCTTGCGCAGGCAATGGCCCGCGGGTCGTTGTCGGTGGCGATAATTCTGGATACGCCTTTTTTGGCAAGTATTGCGGCAAGCACGCCGGTTCCGGTCCCGATATCAATCGCAAGATGGTGTGAAGGAAGCGGCATCTCTGCAACGAGGGAAATATATTCCGTTCGCACGGGCGGGAAGACACCGTAATGCGGATGAATTCTTCCCCCTATAAAAGGGATGTCGATCCCTTTCTTTCGCCATTCATGTGCGCCGATGATTCCCAGAACTTCACGGAGCGGCATCACGCTGTTGTGGTTGTCAATGCCATGTGCTTCCGCAATGGCGAATCTTGCATCGGGGGCACGCCGGAGGCCGATTGTATGATCTGCCTCCAGTTCAATCAGAAGCATGCCCAAAATACGTGCCCGGTTTGATACGGCCATGCGGTACCTGTGGAAGGTTTCGATGGGGGATTTCGATGGTTTGCCACGTTTTTCAGGCTTGTGATCCACCCGGTGCGTCATGGCATTGAGAATTTGCCGGGCATTGTGAAAATCCCCCCGCCAGAGCATGCCGGTCCCTTCACAGGCATTGCGGTAGGCGATATCGCCCGTGATGCTGTCATTCGTTATGATGACTCTTTTTGGGGGAGATGGCCGGCTCTCTGATCGCCACAGGGCAGATCGTTCCGTGTTTCCTTCTGTCCATCGGATAATCGGTTGTTTTTCCTGATTTTCATTCTGGTCCTGATTATGATTCCGGTCCACGTCGTCTACCTTGCTTTCAGTTTATAAAGAAATATATTGGCTGCGGGCAAAGAGATGCTTCTAACCGCGATTGATTTCAATTCAAATGGGGGAAAACGTTGAATTGTATAGATCCTGTCCAGCGCCTGCAAGTAAAATCGCTTTGTTCTGTTCTCAGATTCAAGGACATAGACCCATAGCCCACGGAATACACGGAAAAAGGTCGGAAAAAAATACAGGGGGCATACTTCAAGGACAAGAAAAGTAAAGGCAAAAGGGCGAAAAATCTTTTATCATCGGGGAAGGGGAAAAGCAATACAGTCGACATAAGCAGTTTGATATCGCGCTGTGTTACTGTTTTCAGGCTGTCTATGGAATTCTTTCCGAAGACCGGGACAATCGGGCCAAAAGCATCATCGGCCGGATTGTCCCGGTATATTTGGCTCGTGGCTAATAAACGGCTTTAAACAACTCGTCGATCAATCCCGGATCGGTGACCGGCCGGGCATTGAAAAGGGTAGGGGAGTCCGCAATTGCGTGAAAAGCCGCGGATGCCAGGCTTTCTTCCGAAACATTGAGTTCCCGGATTGTTGTGGGATGGCCGGCATCTTTCATCAATTTTTCAACCGCGTCGGCAGCGGCCAGTGCCGCTTCCTTCTTCTCGATGAGTTTTACACCCATGGCCTG
>SLIE01000531.1 GCA_007135795.1 Desulfobacterales bacterium | reverse complement strand
TGGTCCTATTTCCCACCAGACCCTTCTGAAGACCGCTTCCAACGATTTCCTAACCTAATTTTCCACGAAGATTTACGGAAGCCCGTGGAAAGTTTCAATCACCGATATCGGCAGTATCCTTGGTTTGAAGTTGTATTCAAACATGGTTGATGTTCGGTTCTCTGTCCCACCATATCTGAAATTTAAAAAACAGAAAGGTATCTCCGCCGGATCAGGCTTGTCAAAATTAAACAAGTTCTGCCTTCCGATAGAGCTGACGTATTATCTCAAGGAAAAGGAGAAAATGATATGGAATCAAGCGATTTGCCATCATGGCCCTGTCGGTGACATTGTGCGTTACTGCCGCGTTGCCGCTGGCATTTGGCTTTGAACAGCGCGACATGGTCGGCCATTTGAGAAAATCATACAATAACGCGTTCTTTTATCGTCACAATGGCTCTTTCCGGATTTCCTCGGCGCTCCACATTGCGCATCCTGTTCAGCATGATATCCTGCAGCTTTCGCAATTGGAACATCATGCCGAAGTAGATATGGAAAGCGATGCCGAGTTCCTGATGGTCACCTTTGAGAAGATTACCAAAGTGTTTTACCTGATCGCGTTATTCAAGGGTTCGGCAAGTCCGCCGGATTTCCTTGCCGGAGTCTGCCCCTCTGCGCGCGAACTCTTGTCCGGCGGTTGTTTTGTCCCGCTTGAAAACAAAAAATATCACTTGTCCGCTGTTTTGCAAAACAAGGAAGCACCGCAACAGCTTGCGACGTTATAACTTTATTTTTTCGAACCACCAAAACAGCAGGAGGGAGATGACGATGAAAGCAATGATCACGGGCCAGTGGTTGATACCCAGTGCCGACGGGAGTGTGAGCTTGCCGTAGTTGCCCCATGTATACACGGTTTCGGTCAAAAACGGGTATGCCCTTGCAAAAACGGCGGCACCGAAAATCATGCCGATTATTCCCCAGAGTGCATCATATCGGCCTTCCCCGAGAGCGCCCAGGGAAGTGCCTGGACAGTAGCCCAAAAGCCCCCACCCCAGGCCGAACAGGATTGCGCCGACAATGTTGGCGCCGAGAACGGTTTCCTTGACGGAAAGCGCTGCCATGCCCAGGTCGTGCAGCAGGTATACCCCCACCATGGCGACACAGACCGCCGACAGCATGAATTTTACGATGGTCATATCCCGGAGCCGCAGCGCGCCTAATTGCCGGTCGTATCGGAGGACTGTCGCCTTCTGGAGCAGAAATCCGAAAAGTATGCCTGTAACCAGGCCCATCAGGATAAGTTTCATTTTTCATCTCCCCCGTAGATGATGCGTGCCACAAGGATCCCGGCGAGAAAAAAGAAGACCACGGAGACTATGCCGCTGATGCTCAGTTGAAGCGTACCGCTCAACCCATGGCCGCTCGGTCATCCATCCGCCATGCGGGCGCCGAACATGAGCACCGCACCGCCGGCAAATGCGGTAATTCCTCGTTTGACCGGCGTGTTGCCGAAGCGGTGCTGCCACATGTCTGGCACCGCCTGCCACCTGAAATTGCCGCCGAGTTTCGATGCGGCCAAGGACCCAAGCAGAATGCCTACCACGAAGAACCACTGCCATTCCAGCCGGGGGGCCACCCGGACGTAGTATTCCAATTGCTGGACCCGTTCCGGGGAAAACAGGTTTTCGATGATGCCGGCCGTCCTTACAAAAGAGGTGGAAGCCCCGAAAAACTGGCCGGCGATCCATATCGACAGGATCATGACGATCCCAGTCAGCCCGCCGGCGAGGTAGGGGTTCCATTGGTTTTTGTCTGACATGCAAGCCTCCTTTTGAAATGGATTTTGCCTGTTAATGGTATCGTGGATGTTTCCGACCGCCGCATCTCTTCCTTTCGGTTGCCACCTTTAAATTATATACGTAATCTCATTTATTTCAAACATATTTACCTCAGGGGGAACTTCAATGTTTTTATCGGCAATGGGTTTCCCGGTGAAAAGCATCAGTACAAAGGAAATTGCGGCCCATGCGAACATCAGGGAAAAGCCGGTCAGGTAGACGTCATTCCGTATATGCGGATACCCTCGACGTCTTTACACGCCACATGATATCGAGCGGGAGCCGGATGGAGTTGAGGCATTTAGGGAACAGCTTGATAGCCTTCATTCTATTGGATACGTCGGGGGAGTCTGATGATATTGCCTATGGCGTTCTATATCTTGTATCCGATAAGTCCAAATTTATCACTGGCATTGAATAGTTATAGATGATGCCTATACCGTTCAATAGATTGTTGGATATCTGTCATGCCTAACGAACAAGGACAGATCATGTGAGTGAAGCGAACCACGATCTTATCTGGCAGTTGAACAAGCCCGGTCAAGTTGTTTGAAAATATCTTTTTCAGGAACAGGGAAATGATGGTCTTATGGAGGGGTGGAATTTTTCATCATAAACAAACGGAACCAGGGTACACTTTGCTTGCCTGAAAATGGGATATTCTTATACATCCGTAAATTTGCATCTTGAATCTGGCAATCCTGTCCAGGGCTAAAATCTCATTACTGGAGGTGCATAGACGTAAGGTGCAATCCACTTCGTGTAAATTTCCGTCTTGCAATCCCTGAGATGCATTAAAAATTGTTCTTCGACCCATAAGATAGTCACCGTTTCTCGTATGCTTTTTGCGCTGAGTGTTCTATTTTTTATGAACGTGCCATTCTAAATCAAGTAATACTTAATCTAAAACTATGTTTGTTGTCTGGCATGGGCGGAAACCAAGAATCGTGATACCTTGATCTGTATCTCGACTTGTAACTATTCAGCGTAAATCGGAAAAAAATAAAAAAATGCTTGACATGGTTTTTATTAAAAAATGCCAAAATCAGCACCATTTGGGGATTCGTCATGCTTTGCTCGTCAAGACTGTTAATGCTAAGATGAGAAGATTTTTTAACCTTCAACCATGATGGGCCACAATCAAAATATTTTAACGCAATAAAAACGACTACAGGACGAAAATTTCCGGTTTTAAAACCTGTGTTATAGTGTATCCATCACACAATACAGGACACGGACCGGAAGAAAATCGAAAACATTGACATACAGGCTACGCTTGAAAAAGCACAGTCGCTTATACGCGATGACAAGCAATTGTCACCGGCCACAAAGTCGATGTTTGAAATCTTGATCCTGATCATCACCTTGCTGGCCACAGTTGCAACCTGTCCAAAGATTTGCTCAGCCGCTTCAATAGTCTACCATTACTGAGCTCCTATGATGTATATCAGCGACTTATGGATTATTGGAGCGAGGTGATGCAAGGCGATCTTTATCTCATCGCTGCCGATGGATGGGTCGAGGCCGCAAAGCCCAAATTACAACAAATATAGGCATTCTCGGACCACCATTTACCTCTTAATCAGTAGGTTGAAGGTTCGATTCCTTCACGGCCCACCAGTAAAATAAAGGGTTTACGAGCAATCTCGTAAACCCTTTTTGCGTCTAATCAAATTTGTACGAGCCCTCGACTTTTACGAGTGAATCAATTTTGTTGCCGAATTTTGCGCTTAACGATAATGATTGTTAAAACAAATGGAATGACGGCAAGAAGCGCAAGAAAAATGGATTCCCGCAACAGGTGCGGCATGGCGGCATCCGCCAGGATGATTTTGCGAAGGGCCTCCAGAAAATGGGTCGTCGGGATCAGTTTCGCCACAGCGGCGACAGCCTGCGGCATCTGGGAAAGGGGCCAGGTATAGCCGCTTAGCAGAAAAGCAGGTGCTGCCATCACCATGAGTATCTCCGTTGCCTTCAACTGCGAGGGAACAGCCGCGCTGACCAGGATGCCGATGCTCGTCATAGACAGGACAAACAGCAGGGAAAGGCCATAGAGGGCAACCGGGGATCCGTCTATTGGAACACCGTACCAGTAAAGAACCCCATGGAGGGAAAACAGCCACATCAGCATTCCCATGATCCAGTACGGAACCGCTTTTCCCAAAACGATCATTGCGGCCGAACGGGTCTTGACAATCAGTTCATTAAACGTTTTTTCTTCCGCCTCCCGAGCGAAGGAAAGGGCTGCGACAAGTAAAAACACCTGCTGCAGCACCATTCCGAGAAAACCCGGCAGAAGAAAGAACAGGTAATTGCCGGACGGATTGAAATAGCGTGAATAATGGACGCTGAATGCGCCGTGATGATCCTGGGCGACCGGCGCGGGCACCGCCCCCAGACGGATCATTGAGCCGGTGCGGATTTTCACTTCCTGGGTTGCCAGCACATGTTGGACAGCGCCTGATACATAATTGGCAACGAGCATGTTGGCCATATTAAGACGAACATGGACTTCTGGCATACGCCCCAGGAACACGTCCTTGTCAAAATCGGGTCCCAGGGTAATAATGGCATGCACATCGCCCCGGACAAAGCTGTCCCACAACCCCTGCTCGCAGGCGAATACCCCGGCCACAGAAACGTTCTCATTCTCCCTGAGCCCGTCCACGATCCGTTCGCCTATCGCACCGCGGCTGCCGTCCACCACTGCAATCGGTATATCGTATACCTGCCCGTCAGCATAAAGAGAGCCAAATACAACGCCGTAGAGAAGCGGCGCCCCGATAAATATAGCCACAGCAACGGAATTGGAAAAAAACTTCCCGAACTCCCTTTCCACGATATGAAAAAAAACCCTAAGCCCGCCCATTGTTATAAGCTCCCGGTTATCTGGCGCCGCCTGCCTGCGGCGCGTTTTCCATGAATACCCGCATATTATGATGCACGGCATCCGGCTCCACAGCGTCCGCAGGACGGAATTTCAGTTCGTACACCGTCTCTCCGGTTTTCTTGCGCGGGTACATGGCGGTGACAGCGGCATACCCGGGAAGCGCAAGTATCTCATCGAGCACCACATCAACCCGCAAGCCCGTGAAGGCCATGCGAACCTCGTATTTTTTACCCCTTGAAAACGAATGGACAACGGATTCGGGGGCAGTGAAACGAAAATGCAGGGCTTCGTCGGCATGACCCGTGAAGAGGGGAAACCCCTGGGCGGCCAGCTCGCCTGGCTTCATGGTAACGGACTCGATCCGCATATCCGTGGGCGCTCGTACGACCCGTTCTTTGTAGGTGCTTCTTGCTTCCCTGAGCGCGCCTTTCGCCCGGAGCATGTTTCCTTCTGCCATCTCGATTTTTTCGGCCCTGACACCGGATTCGATATCCGCAAGGTGGGCTTCGGCCGCCCCGAAATTCGCCCTGGTAGCCAGGTAGTTCGATTTCACACGCTCGTACTCCTGCTGCGCGATCAAGCGCCCGTCATTCATGGATGCGATACGGTGGTAACTGTTTTTTGCATAATCATATTGCGATCGGGCCACTTCATATTGCGATCGGACCTTTTTGCGATCGTATTCGCTCGCCCCCTCGAGGGCCATCCGGTATTTTGCTGAAGCGGCTTTCAAGGCTCCTTCCGCAGCCTCCACCCGGGCTCCGATTTCCGGCACATCGATTACGGCCAGCACATCCCCTTTTCGCACCCGCTCACCTTCCCGCACGGCAATGGTTATAATCCGGCCTGGCACCTTGGATGAAACATGGATCGTCTCGAAACGAACCTTTCCGGACATCGGCGGATGCTCACTGTCCTCCCGATGTGCGTGGGCCGCAAACCCCATGATTACAAAGGCGCAAATGAAAAACAACACCAGGCCCCACCTTTTAAGCCGTTTCGTGTTCATAGTTTTTTTCCTATATTTAATACGGTTTCGATTGATAGCATGCCGTGGGTATAGAGACTATCCATTGCAGCGCGACGTTGCTGGTATACGGCTTCCATCCTGGATAGGCGGGCTCGCTGGTAATCAGCCCGTGCTTCGAGGAATTCCGAGACCGGTGCAAGGCCGGCATCATAACGCTCCGAGGCCAGCTCAAGCGAAAGCGCAACGGACTTCAGATTTGCATCCGCCGCCTCGATTTGCTGCCGCGCTACGGCTTCGTTGACCGAGGCCTGCTCCCGGCCCATTGCCGCATCCAGGCGTGCGTCCGCCAGGCGGCTGCGGGCAATCTGCTGCTCAATATTCGCCTGTTGAACTTCCCGGGAGCGGGAAAGCCCCGTGAACAGATCCCACCGAAGGAGCACGCCCCCTGCACGCGCCGGTTCCAGAACAGACAAGTCGTCCTCGTAGAGCTCATGACGGTAGAAGGCGACAACCTTTGGAAGATAGGCACTCCGCTCTGCCTGGTAAAGGTATCCGGCCGCCTGGCGGGCTTCGTAAAGCGCCTTGACATCCGGCGGGTCACCATTGACAGGGGCGGCGTGCATCCCGCTGGAACGCTCACCGCCTCCCGATCCGGACGCCGGCGGGCGCGCCGGATCGATCCCGGGAGGCATTTCGATCACCGCCAGTTCAGGAACGTCGCCGAAAAAGCGATCCCGGTCGATGCCACTTACTTGTTCCAGGCGCAATGCCGCGAGATGCCGCTTTCCCCGGATTTCTATCCGCCTGCTATATATCTCGTTGATGGCCGTGTCCAGGCGCGCAAGGTCGTAATAGGGAATCAGCCCCTCTGAAAAAGCTTTCATTGCCTTTTCTTTTTCCGCTGCGAGGCGTTCATGCTCCCTGTCCATCAGCGCCAGGGCTTGCTCCGTAAGGGAAAGACTGTCGTAGAGGCCGGCAACCGACAGTACGAGATGCTGTTTTTTTGCTTCGGTCAAGAATTGCGCGGCCATGTGACCATGATCGGCTGCCCGGATTTTCCGGGGAACCTCGAAACCGCTGAACAGAAGCTGACTGACTTCGATTCCGGCCCGAAACGTCCGCTTTTCCTGAAGCGTTATGGACGGCATCCGGACCATGTCAGCCGGTGGAGGAAGGATAAAGGGGTCTGTCCCGATCGCTTCATCGATGACCCGAAAGCTTGACTCTAGCCCGATCCGCGGAAGGTAGGATTCCACGGCCTTTCGCCTTTCGATGGCCGCAGCTTCGGCCTTATGGCCGGCTATCTCCACTTCCCTGTCATGCAGAATCGCCTGCTGGAGCACTTCATCCAGACATGGCGCTTTTGAAGTTTGCGCGTCTGCGACACCAGCCGCATGGAATACAATCAGCACCGACATCAAAACCGTCCTGACCCAGAATCCTCTTTTCACGTTCCACCCTCTTTTGACTTCTTTTCCTGCCTGAAAGCCTGCATCAGCGACAACAGTCTTTTTTCATTCGTTGGAACAATACATAGAATCCGATTCTATTTTTGTCAACAAAAAAAAGAATCTGATTCTGTTCTTAAAAAAAGAGATTCATCATTCCGCAAAAGTCCAATGTCTGAGCTATGCGCAGTTTCTCAGAAACTCACATGTGCTCAGTAATCCGCGTCCTTCGAAATTGGACAAACCTTGAGCTTGGATTTTTTTACAAAGTCATCTGATCGCGACTTTTACGAGTGCATCTGGATTGTCTTTAATGAAAGAAGGGCAACTGTCGGGAGCCGACACAATTGGAATTTACGAATTCGCAAAGAACACCCTTCACCGCTGAGGAAGTGAAGGGTGTTTTTACGGGTGTGTCATTGGTCGGGGGGGGAGGAAAGCGATTCGATTTTGCGCGCCATGGAACAGAGTTCATCCATGATGGCGGTCGTGATCTCCGGATCGATGCCGCGCGCCTGGAGCTTCCAGCGGGCAAGGAACAGGCCGGCCGATTCCGGGCTTCGATCCAAGCGGCCCGTGATGACTTTCAGCAAAACATTGACAACAGATCCGAAGTGGCACGCAAACGCCAGGTCCCGATCGATACCCTGGTAGAAATCGGCATATTTCTCATATCGCAAGGTCGCTCGCTTTTCAAAAAAACCAATGACATGTTCCCGGAAACCGGGATGCCCCGACCCGCCAGCTATTGCCTCGGCAAAACGCTTGTTCGAAAACAGGGCCATCACGGTAAGGTAATCGTCAAGCGCTTCGAGTGTATAGGGATGGCATCCTGCGGTATCGATATCGATACCGGCAAGTTCGTCGACCTGCCATATTTCCTCGCACAGACGATCGATGACCGCAAGCACGATCTCGTCTTTGTTGCTGAAATGAAAATACACGTTACCAATGGATGTTTTTGCCCTTGCCGCGACATCGTTCATGGTGGTGGCGAGAAAACCTTTTTCCGCGATAAGCTCCTCGGTAGCTTCCAGTATTTCGCGCCTGCGCTGGTCGACCCGCTTCTGCATGCGGGGTGTTCGTCGGTATACCATATCACGGTCCTTGTGCTGTGCTTAACGGATGCTTTGAAAAATCGGCATTTGTTTTCAACACCATAGTTGGCATAATGGCCTTTCATTTTGACTACCACCTTAAGCAGTATTACCAACCTTCTCCGGTACTATAATGTCATCCGACACCCGCTTCAATGCACGACCTTGCCCGGCCGCACTGATCTTGACCTTTTTTACAAAAACCGTCCGATCGCGAGTTTTTTACGAGTGCATCAGATCCGGAACTTTTTTGAAAATTCCATGATCGCGCCTTTTGTAATTGTCCGCACCAGGAAAAAAAGATAGTTTATGGTTAAACATAGAACATAATTCTTTTCTTTGCAATTTGCAATAAGAAACAACTGCAGATTCCGACGCATAATTTTTTTTGCCATACGCTCTCAATTCACTATAAACCACTGTTTCTGCCCTGCCGATCATTGAGTCCGCAACATTGATCTTTCCGCCGGTAAAAGACGACCGCGGCGATCAATTCAAGGGTTTGGATGGGTGCCAGCGAATATTCAGTGAAACCTTATATAGCACCCGGTATTTTGAATACAGTCGACAAAGGCTGCAAGATACAAGGAGCTGAAGGTAAAAAACGGAACACAAGAAAATGATCGGACGTGTCTCCTCAGGTAAGAACCACCCCTCGAAAGAGCTGATGCAATACGCCGATTTCAATAAGCAAATCAGAAAGATTTTTACGGGCGAATATTATATAATGTTTCCAACATTCCAATTACTTAAACAAATCCTTCAGTCCCTTAAAATTCAGGTTTATGTCCCAGGTCACTTTCAAGTTGACATTCAACGTTGTTGCAGGGGCAACAGCAGATGTGCCAACATCCGCAACGGGTTCACGGGTTTCTTCCGGCTTTGTAGTATGCAGATTCTCGAAGTTTTCCAGGATATAATCGTCCACTTCCGGCGTTGATTTATAATACGCAAACCCGGGTCCTTTTTGTACCCGTTCAAATAACCCCATCCCACCTTCTACCGAACCAAACTTTTTCCATATTCCTGTCATGGCGGCGCTGTGAGAGGACGAGGAAAACTTTACCCCAACCTTTTGGAGCGCTTCCCGAATTGATAAAGCTGATTTTGGATCTGTCGTCGTATGTTCTTTTAATGCCCACAATACTTGGTCTCTGTTCGATAATTGGCTGACAGCTTTCATAGCATACTCCCGTATTATTTGATCTTTGGATAAACGATCTGGATGGTGACGGACGATAGAGTGGTTTCTTGTAAGTTTAAAAGTTCCTGGCAAACTTATAAGGTTTATGTCTGTGGATTGCAATGATCCGATAGCTTATTTAGTATCAAGAAATTATAGACATTTCTGTTGAATTCGAGATAACAGACAAAGGGTATTCCTATATCTTCGGGTTGACAGTTAATTTTTTAAAATTGACGACAGAGTTGCAGTGGAATATTTTGACAATGTGCTCAATTGGAAGAGATTTTGCCGCGAGCCATGATAGCCATATTGTGCACTACCAGAAATTGTCTACCTGTCCCAAAAACCTCCCCAGCGAAACCAAGACAATGAAAAGCTGTTATGAAATTGGCGCGATGAGGAGGGATCTGAAACAAATCCAGAGAAAATTGTCGGTTCCCGTGGTGCTTGTCACGCACGAGCCGGAAGACATTTGTGATTTTGGCTGCATTGAACCCGTTCCATCATCAATGGTGGCGGGCCGCGAAAATGAAGCTGCTCCCTGATGCAATTATTCGTGCTACCCAGAACTTCAGATAGGCATAAACAGCTTTTTTTTTTGCAATGGTTTATAGCATGAAATCGCAAGGCGGGAGAACGTTTGACCCAAAAGCAGGGGGAGGCGATCCGCATCCGGGTTGTTCAAGGTGTTAGGATGGCAAACCTAAACGGTTCCTCTTTTCCTGCTGCTTATGTAGTAATGCCACAAGAAATAGGTGGCAAGGGACCTGAGAGGTTTCCATTTCTCGCTAAAAACAATAAGCTCTTCTTTTGTTTTTACCTTGTAGATTTGTCTCGCGGCATTCAGTACCGCGATATCCCCAGCAGGAAAAACATCCTTCCGCTGCAGGCAAAACATTAAATAGATATCTGCGGTCCATTTGCCGATTCCTTTTATGGCGGTAAGAGCGGCATAGATTTCTTCTTCATGCATGGTTTCCAGTTTTTCAAGTACCAGATTGTCATTGATTACAGATACGGCCAATGCACGGAGATACCGTGTTTTCTGTTTACTGATTTGGCATTTTCTCATTTCGTCATCTGACAGCTTAACAATCTCCGTTGGGATAAACTCCGGAAGATATGAATGGAGCTTATCGAAGTGGGCACGTGCAGATGCTAAACTTATCTGCTGTCCAAGAATTATTCTGCAAAGTGACGAAAAACCCGGTGTTCTTCTCCAGTTTGGCGGAATCCCGTAATCTTTGGCGATTATCACAAAAGAGTCATCGGCTTTATATAGTTTCGAAATATCGATGGCGTTCACAATTTCCGGATACATTGATTCCCTTTACCCTTGGCTATCGCATGGCTGTTTCATGGACCTGGGGACGAAACCCGCTGCGCAGGAGCTGAATTGTTGAAAAAGGCGTAAGGACCTTGACCGGTTCAGTCGGCGCTGGTTGATAGTCGAACGACTCGTAGCCTTCGAACGACCAGCGCTTTAATTTTTCCTTCCAAAACAGTAAAGCCGTCTTGCCTGTTTCAATGAATGCTCCTTCCGGAAGCATGGAAAATTCTATTTCAAATGTGACCTTCCCTCCACTACGTATCGCCCTTTCTGAATGAAGCTGCTTGTCAATTTGACTTACCGGCACCACGTTTCCATAAGCGTTAGCATTACACCAAGCGGTTTTGAATTCGGTGTATCTTTTCCTGCGGCATTCCGCACAGGGCCTGTGCCCAGCGGACAATGCGGTGGCTTCATCGAGAAAAAAAAGTTCTGAATAGCTATTCGCACTAAAAACTTCCCGTTTTCGACCTTTAAACTCAAGGTTACAGATTATCCACGCCTTGTGCCGCCAAGGAGCTACGATCTCCTTTTTTTCATTGTGGAGAATCCCCCGATTACCCAACCAAGCGCCACGAGCGCTGGTTCTGTTGAGATTTCCCCATGGGTCTATGCGGTTCTGTAAACTCATACCTGCCTTGCTAAAGGTTTCTCTGTCCATAGAGGTTTGATATAAACACATTTACAACTTGATCTTTCATTCTATCACGAATATTTCCGAACCTCCAGAAATTTGCACCTTGAATCTGCCAATGTACTCCAGGTTGAAATTCGCATTGCTGAAGGGGCATAGCCGTATGGTGCAATAAGCCGTCTGACCGAGGTGTCACAAAATCATTGAAACCCCCGAATCGGTTCAGATATCAATAGTATAATCAGCCTTGGCGAGAAAGTTTTTGACCTAAAAATATTCAACCATGCCGGAATTTTCAGGTGTGAGTAATGATTCTTACTGATAACAGGCGATGTTTCCCAACCATTGCAAAGATGAATGACAACTAATATTCCATCTGCATTCGTAAAGGTGACAAATGACAAAAGCGGAAATGTATACTACAGGTACTTGCCCGTATTCCATTGCAGCAAAAAAGTTGCTGGAAAAAAAAGGTGTTTCCTTTTCGGAATTTCGTATTGAAAATGATCCTGACCGGGCTGCCGAGGCAAAACAAAGAAGCGGGGGGCGGGAAACATTACCTCAGATATTTATAGATAGCGAGCATGTTGGCGGGCATTATGA